>JAHYJJ010000171.1:0-2923 GCA_019429165.1 Methanosarcinaceae archaeon
GGCTGCTCTCAATCAATGTCCTGTTGTACAATTGTGACTCCCTGATATCCTGTTCCATTTTTTTATACTGGGTCATGTCACGGGCAATTGCGAAAACACCCTTCACGTTCCCTTTTGCATCTGTGAATACAGTAGCATTGTAAGATACAGGGATTTCATTGCCTTGTTTAGATATCAATGTTAGTTCATAATCCCGTACCATCTTTTTGGCGAGTGTTTCCTTGATGCCTTGATGTGCCCTATCGGGGTCAGTGAAGTAGTTTTTAAAAAAAGTACCAATGAGTTCTTCGCGTGAGTGTCCGGTTATATTTACCATCTGCTCGTTCACGTCAGTGATTATGCCATCAGTATCTGTTGTAAGCATAGGATCAATACTGGCTTCGATAAGTCCACGATTATATCGCTGAAGCTCTTCCAGTTCTTTGATCTTCTTTTCCAACTCTAATTTTATCATATATTGCCCCAAACAATATGTGACACCGAACTAAAAAAAGGTATCTATACAGTATGTAAGCAATTAAGATGAAAACGAGTAACTTAGCAGAAATAAATATGATGAAAAAGTTTGGTGGGATAGCGCGGATTTGAACCGCGGTCCAAGCGTCCCAAACGCTCGAGGATGGACCAAGCTACCCTACTATCCCAGAAAGGTATCCTCTGCAATAGGTTTTATTGGATAAAAAGGTTGCGTAACAAAAAGAAGAAATCTCATTTAGTAGAACAGATCGGTACAATAATCATGCACCTGCCCGCTCAAAAGACCACCCTCCAAAACCAACCATAACTACTGCAAAAATAATAATTACAGTCATTGATTGCATGATCG
This sequence comes from Methanosarcinaceae archaeon, assembly GCA_019429165.1. Classification (GTDB taxonomy): domain Archaea; phylum Halobacteriota; class Methanosarcinia; order Methanosarcinales; family Methanosarcinaceae; genus Methanovorans. Next base: position 827 of record JAHYJJ010000171.1, read on the forward strand.
GGATCTCCGATGCTCCGAACAGTGCCCATCTCAAAGCCTCTATACCGTAGGTGAGTGGATTCAGGTGAACCGGTATGCTCAACCACTTCGGAATATTTTCGATCGGATAGAACGCTGTACTCGTCATAAGTACCGGAAATGTGATGAATGTCATCACCATCTGGAATCCTTCATGCGATTCGATCTTTGATGCAAGTGCGATCCCAAGCCCGATAAACCCAAGTCCAATAAAAAGCATTATTAAAATGCTTAACAACTCGCCCCATATCGATACGTATTTGACCCCGATAAAACCGGCAATTATCATTAGCAAAAGACCCTGTATCATTGCTGTTGTTACGCCGCCAAGAGCTTTTCCCAGTGCAGTATAGAACCGGCTGACAGGTGCTATCAATATTTCCTTGAGGAATCCAAACTCGCGGTCCCAGATGATGGATACCCCGCCCATGAGTGATGAGAATAGTATAGACATCCCGATGATGCCGGGTGTCATGTGGTCAATATAACTGCCGCTCCTGACACTAACAGTTGTGTTGAGTGCCGATCCCATTATGACCAAAAAGAACAGCGGTGTTGCTACAGCACCGATTATGCGCGATTTTGAACGTTTAAATCGGAGCATCTCACGAAGCCAGAGTGTATAGACTGTCTGAAATGAGTGCTTCCAGCCCTGCTTCATCACTTATCCCCAGCGTTTGAAAAGTTCATTTTTAATTCCCATCTGGTCAAGTGCCCGCCCTGCCATGATATTGACAAGGTCCTCGATGGTTTGTGGTTTTGAGTAAAATCCCGGACTTGCCGGAAGTATGACTGCACCGGCTTGTTGTGCCCGCAGCATGTTCTCAAGATGGATGCGACTGAGCGGTGTCTCTCGCGTCATCAAAATAAGTTTACGTCCTTCTTTGAGACAAACATCCGCTGACCGTGTCATGAGATTGTCTGAGATGCCGCTTGATATCGATCCCAGCGTCTTCATGCTACATGGTGCGATGATCATACCATCGAATATATGTGATCCACTTGCGATCGGTGCAGTGAAATCCTTTTCGCCGTACACTTCTGATGCAAGTTCTTCCACTTCAAGAGGTGAATAATCAGTCTCTATCTGTATGATCTGTTTTGCAGATTTTGATATTATGAGGTGTGTACGGATCTTCATATCAGCAAGAACCTTCAACAACCTGATACCATATTGCACTCCAGATGCACCACTTATCCCAATTACGATTTCCATAAAATTCCCTCCCTTTTCCCCTTTATTTTAGTATATATTTTAATAACTATAGCGAATTTATGAACTTATCTGTCATTTGTCTTGAAGCAACAATTATTTTGTCAATTTCATCTTTCGTTATATTATCTAAATGAATGCCGACTATAAAAACCGTTGCTGCTTTTGTAACCTCACTTATACGCCGCGCGCTTTCCAGTGCGATTCCCTCTTCCCTGTGCCCGGGTAATGTTATTACGGATGCAGACGCGCTCCCATTCTTTTCATCGAACACACTAACAGCAACAGCACCAACATGTCCCTCCCCTCCGGTCAGTGTAATTACATGATCGTCCCCGATATGTTTTTGGTCAAGGATCAGTTCTGTCCTGCCAACATTTTGTTTTATCGGCTGCAAAATATCCCTCACAATATCACAACTCCACATCCTTACAATTCAGTCAACCGAAATTGCTTTGTGGTTTTTTTAACTTCGAAGATTTCACGTGCAGCCTTACCAACGGAATCGCGGTGTTCTTTTGGGGTGTACACTCCCATTTTCCAGTTATCCTTATGTGCCCTCTCAAGAGTTGCAACAATATGTGATGCCTCATCAAGACGCAACATTTTTCCGTTTAATTTTACAAGCGCTTTCATTTCCGCAATATCTGGAGTTTTTGGTATATCGATCAGCACGTCTTCCGTCTCGATCCCTGCCATTTCTGCAATCTCAGCTTCCACTCTTTCTATATTACCACGATGACGAAGCACGTTCTCACCCACAGAATCGAAACCGACATACAATGCCCGTTTATACAACCTGCGTTCGTCAAGGCGCTGTGCAAGTTCACCTGCATATCCTTCATCTGCACGGAGGGTCTCAAACA
>JAHYJJ010000172.1:0-2910 GCA_019429165.1 Methanosarcinaceae archaeon
AAAATGCAGAATCAATATTCTTGAAAATGCAGAATCAATATTCTTGAAAATTTCGAAAAAATAAAGTGTTTGATAAATCTAATTTTTATTATATTGCATATCTATCATGCTCTTTTTTATACAATTAAGCGATATGTTTTTATAGAATGTCAAACAATCATTTACTCCTTAAGGACGACATCACTACGTTGTTCCAGATGGGGATACTAACAAATGGATAACGAAAAATTAAAAGAGAATAATATTGAACTTGATATGGAAGATGTAGTAGAGGATGAGTCTGTAGAAGAGCGATCAAGCGAAGATGAGATTGCACAACTCAACGATAAGCTCCTGCGTCTTGGTGCAGAATTTGACAATTTCAGGAAACGAAGCAATCGTGAAAAAGATGATTTACGAAAGCATGCAACTGAAAATCTCATGTTGGAGATGCTTGAGGTATGTGACAACTTCGAACGTGCTTTACACTCGGCAAAAGCGGCTGATGACCCCAAATCTGTAGTTAAAGGTGTTGAGATGGTACTTAAACAATTTATCTCAATTCTTGAAAAGGAAGGGGTCAAAAAGATTGAATGCAAGGGTGAAGAATTCGACCCCTATTTACACGAAGCAATGTTGCACATTGAAACCAATGATTATCCTGATAACACGATCATTGATGTTCACAAACCTGGATACATGTTGCATTCAAAGGTCATACGACCTGTAATGGTCACGGTTGCAAAAAAACCGGAAGATGATCAGAACAGGTCTGAAAAATAATAAATAAAAACAATAAATAATAGATCTCAAATATCAGATTTATACTTCAAACTTAAATTTAAACCTAAACTTAAACCTAAACTTAAACTTAAATTTAAACCTAAACTTAAACTTAAACCTAAACTTAAACATAAACTTAAACTTAAACTTAAATTTAAACCTAAACTTAAACTTAAACCTAAACTTAAACATAAACTTAAACTTAAACTTAAACTTAAACTTTATACTTACAAACAAACTAACAAGAGGTAATAAAATGGCAAAGATACTCGGAATAGATCTTGGTACAACCAATTCATGTATGGCAGTCATAGAAGGCGGGGAGCCTACTGTGATCCCAAATGCAGAAGGTGGAAGAACAACTCCATCAGTTGTGGGATTTTCTAAAAAAGGAGAGAAGCTTGTAGGACAGGTTGCCAAAAGGCAATTGATCGCAAACTCTGACAACACAGTAAGTTCGATCAAAAGACATATTGGTGAGCCAAATTACAAAGTAAATCTTAATGGAAAGGACTACACACCACAAGAAGTCTCATCAATGATCCTGCGAAAGATGAAAGAAGACGCAGAAGCGTATCTTGGCGAGACCATCACACAGGCTGTAATTACAGTGCCTGCATACTTCAATGATTCACAAAGACAGGCAACAAAGGATGCGGGAGCTATTGCCGGACTTGAGGTCATGAGAATTATCAATGAACCGACAGCTGCATCACTTGCATATGGTCTTGACAAAAAGGAAGGCGACCAAAAGATACTAGTCTACGATCTTGGGGGCGGTACTTTTGATGTATCCGTACTTGAACTTGGTGGCGGTGTATTTGAAGTACTCTCAACGAGCGGTGACACAAAACTTGGTGGTGACGACTTTGATGACAGGATTGTTAAACATCTGATCGAGGAATTCAAAAAGGTAGAAGGGATCGACCTTTCTAAAGATAAAGCAGCACTTCAGAGATTGAAAGATGCAGCAGAGAAGGCAAAGGTCGAACTGTCAGGCGTACCTTCCACTAACGTGAACATGCCTTTCATCACTGCAGATGCAAATGGGCAGCCAAAACACATTGATATTGACATCACAAGAGCGCAATTTGACAAGATGACTGGAGACCTTGTCGAAAAGACACTTGTGTCTATGAAACAAGCACTCAGCGATGCAAAACTCAAACCCGCTGACCTTGATAAAGTACTTTTGATCGGCGGTTCCACAAGAATCCCTGCAGTACTTGAAACAGTCAAGAAATTCACGGGACAGGACCCTTACAAGAATATAAACCCTGATGAAGCAGTGGCTCTTGGTGCTGCAATTCAGGCAGGGGTACTTGGCGGTGAAGTGCATGACGTTCTTTTGCTTGATGTAACTCCACTCTCACTTGGTATCGAGACGCTTGGTGGCGTTGCAACACCTCTTATTGAGCGTAACACAACCATACCTACAAAGAAAAGCCAGATATTCTCAACAGCAGCAGACAACCAGCCATCCGTAGAGATCCATATCATACAGGGTGAGCGTGGAATTGCTTCAGGGAACAAATCACTTGGCAGATTCATGCTTGATGGTATTCCACCTGCACAAAGGGGAATCCCACAGATCGAAGTTACATTCGATATCGATTCTAACGGTATCCTGCATGTGAATGCAAAAGACCTTGGAACCAAAAAGGAACAATCTATCTCTATTAAGAAGCCAGGTGGATTGTCTGATAAAGAGATCGATGAGATGATAAAGGATGCAGAATTGCATGCTGAGGAAGATGCAAAGCGCAAGGAAGAGGTAGAGATACGCAACAGTGCCGAAGCACTTGTGAATGCTTCCGAGAAGATATTAAAAGAAGCAGAAGATATCGCAACAGATGAACAGAGATCCGCAATTGAAGCAGCAACATCTGAACTCAAGGAAGCACTTGATGGCGAGGATATACAAACCATCACCGACAAGGCAGAAGTTCTCCAGACTGCGATATATGAAGTCTCGACTGCAATGTATCAAAAGGCACAGGAAGAAGCATCAGCAGCTGCTGATGATGGTAGTGAAGATGCTACTGCTGGAGATGCATCCGGGGAAAAAGTTGTTGACGCAGATTATGAAGTGGTCGACGAAGATAAATAAACTTCCTGCATAAGATAAATAGAAACAGAACAAAGTAA
>JAHYJJ010000261.1:0-2905 GCA_019429165.1 Methanosarcinaceae archaeon
CGGATATAATGAAAAAGTCGTATCAAATAATCTCACAATACGTGCTGAAACAAAGATCTTCAAGGAAAAAACATTCAATGTACCTCCGAGTCAAGATCGGCTGGAAACAACAACATATGACCTACATAAAATTCAGGATGAATTTTTGAAAGATGAAATATCAGTAATCGATACATTGGTAAAAGCACTGAAAATTATCATTCCTATTATAGTTATGATTATTTTATTATTGGCTTTCATAAAAATCAAGAAGTAGTTGCTCGTGGGGGCCATCAAATCAATTTTATGTTATTCATTTCAGGGGTCCTCCATTCCATCTTCCACACTTTTCCTGATAATATACCCACCTTCATGCAGGATCGTATCGCCAAGAATTGGATCTCGCTCCATACTTCCGGTACATGGATACGAATGGTGCGCACCTGATATTGTTTCCTTGTAATCCTTCACATCAGACCACTTGAGTTTCTTAGCAACGAACCACGTCGAACCACAGGGCGCATCGCGAAGCACCTCTACATGAGTGAAGATATTACCCTCAGGGTTCAGTTCGATCCGCAGAACAGGTCTGCCAAAGCCCATGTTCACAAACTCATCAATGATCGGCTTTCTAGAATTTTCCGAATTTTTAGATCTTTCAAGAGAACAGAAAGGTTTCGGGAACTCACATTCGATTCCCATCTCTTCCAGTTTCTCCCTGACCTGCTCGACCACACCTGCAGGTGCAAGTTTGTGGTATTCGATCGGCACAATGACCGCACCCGCACCGGTTGACTTTGCAATATGCGGCAGGGTTGTCAAAAGGTCAGGATGCAGTCCTATAGCAAGAATTAGATCGCACTCTCCCATGTTCCCTGGAACATACTCCATCGGATCTTCAATGAACCCGGGAAGATTGTCAGGCATTTCATGGATATCGACGATCAAGTCTCCATACGATCTTCGCTTCTCCCGACAGTGGTCGCACAGGTTTGCGCAGGACACACAGAACGTACTCGGATTGACAAGATTCTCAATAACCTTTTTTCCAAAATCTCCTGTATAGAAAATGCTTATACGCATCTAACACCTCAAACTTCAGTTTTTACGATCTCGATGTAATCGGGGTCAATGATCCAGTTTGCCCATACCTTTTCCTTCACAACAACATTATCTTTGTATGGGATGTTGATCCACAACGCTTCCTTTTCATCAAAAAGCAGATGTATCGAAATAAATCTGGAACCATGGACATTTCTGAGGAACTCGTCCTTCGCATTGGCACTTGGGAGTTCCATAGGGAACGTCCTGCACTTACCCTCAAAATAAGGACGGTGGATCTGGATCCTCTTCTCAAGTTTGGGATCGATGTCAATGATAGGCGGCCCCATGATCTGGACGGTTAGTGCGATTGCGGGTGAAATGATAGTAAATATCTCATTGAAAGTATCATCGTCGATCGGACCCGTTACCTTGCCGAACACCTTATGCCTGGTTCGAGCACCCATCTCCTTGATCTTCTGGATAACACTCTCCTGCCCGCGTACAGTCCATATCTCCTGTCGCAACATCTCCTGACTCTCATCATACTGCGGCGAAAGTATCTGGTCAATAAGTTCGATGGATCCATTGATCACAGCGATCTGCCCCTTCCCTGCATTTTCGGCTGCCATCTTTGGCTGTTTAGCCCGATACTTCTTTGGACGGTCAGTTGTAGAATCGATCCAGCCCTTGTCCTTTAGCCCCTGAAGTGTCCTGTACACGATCGGGTGCTGGACCTCGATCAATTTGCTGATATCTTCGGCAGTCATAACGCCTTTTGTTACAAGTGCGTGATATGCCTGCGCTTCCTTGTGAGTAAGGCCAAGTGCAAGAATTGCATTAAGTAATTGTTTTTCCATGATCATATTATCATCATTTTGATGATAAATAGATTGCGCTTATATTGGGACGACTCACGCGGGCACTGTGCAGCCCATAAGTAAAAACAGTGGCGTTCTTACTTATCTTTACGTCGCACAGACATGATACCTGCCAGATGCGCAGGGATCGAACCAATTGCAGTGCATGTCTCAAGCGAGATACCAGCCGAGGTAATGTCAAGATGGTATTTCGCCAGCGGGAAAAGGTGTTTTGGCAATCCTTTCCTGCCAAGTCCGATGAGAATCAGGTGCGACCTGCCATGCAACATCTCATCTACCAGCACTTCCGGCGTAATCGCAAACTTTGGTTCAGGTTTGGATGATGTGACAACCACCGATCCGAACTGGGCCTGGAATCCTTTCTTTGGCAGGTCGAACACGAAAAACCTCCCTTCTTCATGCAGAAGGTTGAGATACTTCCCCGATTCACCGATCGTGGTTTTATCTATAATAAAATCCACGAGTTCATCAGGTGTCATCTTGAACGGAAAATCAAACAGTGCGAGATTAAATCCGAATGCATAACATATCGGCGCGGCTCTCGCTATAGCACGGTAATGGGCATCGATGATCTTGATCTTATCATACGTATTCACAATTCCAACTGTTTGCATAGTTCATTCTCCATTGTCATTCCTTAAGGCACAATCGCATGGGAGTCTGTCTGCACCCCTCAAACTTATCGCACTTGGCACAGTCATCCCAGAGTTTTATCTTTTCACTATCCTGTAATTTTATGAAATCCACATGATTGAAAAAATCCGGTGCCGTAGTTCGAACATACAGGTAATCCCACTCATCTGGCGCGTTTGCAACAATATGTTCCACAAGCAATGCCCCGATCCCGCGACTGCGATGATTCGGATGTACTGCGATGGAGTGAAGTTCCGGGTACTTTTGATCGATCACAGCCCCACATCCAAGTACCCTGCCGCCCGATTCTGCAACTATGAAATCCTCAATGTCAACCCCGTCCATGTCAAGAAAATACGTAGACAGCAGTG
>JAHYJJ010000173.1:0-2883 GCA_019429165.1 Methanosarcinaceae archaeon
TCCATTTCGCTCTTATCTGTAAAAACACCAAAAACAGGGCATCCGCCGATATTATACTTTTTCATGAAATTGCGAGCCCATGCCTTGTCGAACTCGATCTGTGCAACTGCCCTTTTTGGACTGACCGTACGAATTCCGGCATCTTCAAGAGAATCAGCAAGAGAAACTGCAAGTGGGGCTTCAGGCCCGACAACTGCAATTTCAATGTTCTTTGACTTTGCATAATCCACAACTTTTTCAACATCTGTCTCGCTCACAAGAAGAAAATCCTCGCACAATCCTGCTATACCGGGGTTCTTCTTTGCCATCACTGCGAACATGGTCGGATTTCGATTGCTCCTTGCTATCGCTTCTGCAATTGCATGCTCTCTTCCTCCGCCGCCAACAACTAAAATATTCATCGATTTAAACCTCATTAAAACTTAAAAATGATTTTTTATTGGATTCATGTATAGAACGTGGACCCATATTGAATTATATTAAACATCGATTTTGCTAAACTATTATGTAACCATAAAAATAAGAATAACATCTAAATTTGATGTTGTACCATAAATATCTTACGATTTCAAATCAATATCAACCTTTAACTAATAGGTCACTTGCCCTTACAAGAGGAATTAGTTCTACACCAATAGAATCCAATCTCTCCCTCGCATTCTCTTCGCGGTCAACCACAGTAATAACCGTATCAACAATCCCTCCGGCATCACGAACTGCGGATATCCCGTCCAACACCGAGCCGCCGCTTGTTGTGACGTCTTCCATCAGCACTACACGTGTGCCTTCAGTCATTTCACCCACAAATCTCCCGCCTGTTCCGTAATCCTTTACATCTTTGCGTACAAGCAAAAGTGGAAGTCCCGTCTCAAGAGAAACAGCTGTCGCAATAGGAACACCACCAAGTGCAACACCGCCCACAATATCGAGGTCAATGTCACTTAATTTTTGAGCAGCCTGCTGTGCGATTATGCGAAGTGTAACGGGATCTGTACTTGCTTTTTTGATATCGATATAGTACTTGCTTTTCTTGCCAGATGCAAGTGTAAAATCCCCGAACTTAACAGCACCACAATTCTTTAGCGCTGCAATAAGTTCTTCCTTTTTATCATCTTTAAACTTATTATTATCATTATCTTCTGACATTGTCATATCCTACCATAATATTATACATGTTTTATTTTATACTTACTTTGCTTACCATGGTTCGTTTTTGACACCAATGAAATACCCGATGATATTTGTTACCAGATGCAGCATAGGGGTAATTACCAGTACTGTCACTATTATCCACAGTGTAAAAGTAGCAGTGAACCACACAGGAGACAGTAGATACGCAAATAACCATGCCCCAAAAACAAAGTCCAACTGGTCAATGACCGGCAGCGGAGCACCTCTTTTCAGACCCAGCCTGCGTTTGAAGAAACTCATGAACATATCGCCGAAAAGTGAACCGCATGACATTGCGAGTATCACAGTAACCGAGCTTACGATGCTTATACCAAACGCCGGTAGGGTTATACCAAAAATAGAAAATCCATTCGAGAGAAGTATTATCTGCAAAAGCCCGATCAGCAAACCACAAAAAATACCTACAAGCAGTCCGCGATACGTTTTACCATCACCCAATATCCTGCGGCCATCTCCCATCATACGCCCACCGTCTATAGGTTTTCCGCCACCGAATACGGCTGCGAGAGGGTTTGGAATGTATGCAGGAAGCATTAACCAGATTGCAATTATTATATATTCGATCGTATTATCAACTCAAAACATTTTGGTAGTATATATTTTATAAATATATGGTGCAAGTTAATCCGAGCATCAGCGAAGATTTTCTTGTTGTATATAATCTATAGGATTATGTAGTCCAAGTTAATGCGAACGAAGTGAGCATTTTCTTGTTCAACATGTGCAACATCCGTATTTAATTTATCGAATCAAAACGATTGTTGGTACACATTCCGACAAAACCTATATATTATTATGGCATGAATACAGTTAGTGTATAATTAAATGTAAATGAATTTTCGGTTTTAGAATAAATATCATAGGAATAATTATGACGGATATTGATATAAAGGACATTGAAAAGATAATTACACCTAAAAATACAATGTTAGCAACTGTGCTTACACTTGTTTTACTGACGGTGTTACTTACAATAGGAATGTTGACACCTCTTGTTGCAAAACTCACAACAGGTGTGGAAATGAGCCTGGATGCCCAGTATTTTAACGAACGTTCGGCACTCCCGACCGCAGCACTTGTAATACTTCTTACAATCTGCTTGTTGATAGGGTACTTTGACGCAAAGAAAACAGCCATAATTGCCGGTGCAGCCATTGCAGCATCAATTATTTTTGCGATCGTATCGCCTTTTAACAACCTCCCGATCGACATAACAGTTCCACTCGTAGCAGTTGCAATGGTTGCAACACTGCACAAGATGTGGAAATCAATTGACAGGGAATCTAAATTTAAAACACTCCGCGGTGTAAGTGCACACATAATCCATTTCGGTATATTGATGATCCTTATTGGTATTGTGGTCAGTACGAACACGAAAGTTGAGGACTCTAAAGTGCTTGGCATTAATACAATTGGCGAATTTGCAGGTCAGGATTACACCGTTAAAATCAACAGTATGACATCCGGTTATGAAGGTTCGGCATTCCAAAAATACCCGGGTTCATCGTATGTTACGAAAGTTGATTTTGATATTTACAAGAACAATAAATTCTTTGACAGCGGTCAGGTTAAGTATATCACTGATTTCAAATGGGGACAGACATACACCAGCCACTACATCAAGCGAGGACCGTATGAAGAATTGTTCATAGCACCTCGTGCAATCGATGAGCAAAACAGCATGATCAACCT
>JAHYJJ010000262.1:0-2875 GCA_019429165.1 Methanosarcinaceae archaeon
AGCAGCACCTATTTAAAATACTACCAGCTATATTCTTTAGGGAGTGTTAGTTAGCAGTTACAAACACTGTAGCACTGCGTACATCTAAATACTCCAAGGAGGCAACTCAATGAATGTCTATAAGAAAATGATTAACGAAGCACTTGAAGCCCAGTGGGCTGATGTAAAAACCATTAAGCAAAAGCGCGGAACAGATTTTAAGATCAGTGACGCACAGCCGTATGTGGATGCAGTGAACAAAATGTCTGCAGCAGATGGACAGTCCCAAACCATCTTCGACCTTCACATAAATTCTGTAAATGCTCATTTTGACATCCTTAAAGAACTGACAAACACAGTGCGTGCTGAAGATGATCCTTTTGTAGAACACTACCAGACCCCTCCAATCCTTGAGATCCTATTCGAAGAAGACCCTTCATTCAGGGAATCTATGGATGCTTTTATTCAGGCAATCGCAGATAACGAAGCTTTAATTGGAAAAGAATCAATTCGCCGATATGGTGGATTCTACGGACCTGTATGTGTTGTAGACTTTGCATTCTCACCTGGCTCAACCAGCAACGTGGTCAACAGGATTCTTAATGACATGGACATGGATGCAAGCCATAAAGAGGCAATCTTATCAGCAAAATCATGGGGCATGGATACATCCTATGGAATTGGTGCCGCATTCCAAAATTCAATTGAAGCGGGTAAAACCGCTGCGCAAGCCGTGGAAGATGAGATTGCAATGCTACAGATGGTGTACGACAAACCTGTCGATGCACAGGTCAAACTCATGACCGATGCCGGGCACACCTCATTTGACACAAGGAAATACATGGACAAATACAAAAAAATAATGAAACCGACCATTAAAAAAGCAATGGCAGAGGGCGTACATTATGGTAACATCGTCACAGTACCTGCGTACTGTGTAGGAGATATCGCACATCACATATCCCAATCCATGTTCAACATGTGTAAGGATGATGTGGTCATGTCCATCATAGAAGCTGAGACCCAGGTGCTTGAAAACACACTTAAAGCAGGCCTTGCAAAAGGATTTAAAACCCCTGGTTCTGTGCTTAACCTTGCAACTGGATCAACAGCAACAGGGGCAGCATACATCCTTGAGAAAGATGGATTTACTGCATCCATGGTCATCGATCTGCTGACAAAACGCTATACCAACTATGTTCAGCTTAATCCCACCAGAGGAGCAGCTGCTGAACTTCACAACGTGGATTTCATGGACATGATACGCCGTGGTTCCAAATTGCTTGAGGTTAAGCCTGTTGGCAAAGGCGGAGTTGTTGGTGGTGTGAAAGTAGACTTAAGTCCAATCGACAAACATGAGGTCCTTTCAAACCCACAGAGATACACATATCCTGCCTGTGCAATCACTGTAAGGTTCTCTGCTCTTATGCGTCTGGCTGACTTCCCATGCTTATTGACCAGTGAACCTGTGACTGCAACTCTGATGACCAACATCATCGCCATGGATCCAAAAACACCAGGATCACCTGCAAGAGGATGCAAGCAGTGTGGAACATCAGACTTTGTCAAAACTCACCAGTACTGCCAATGGGCTGAAGCCGTATGAGGAGGGTTTAGTATGCATTGCTACGTCTGTGCCCAACAGGGTAAAGAGACCATTGCCATCGCCACATGCATTGTATGTGGCATGGCTCTATGTCAGGAACATCTGGTGCGGGCTGATATTGATATGTGGGAAGGCGGCTACCCCATACCTCGCCAGAAAACAACGAAGAAAATGCCCCGCATTCTTTGCTATGAATGCTATTCAGCAATGAAATGAGGAGATATAATGCCTGAAACAGGAATATTAAAACGCTCATTAGCTGAATTGATCGGTACATTTGCTCTTGTATTCATCGGTACCGGAGCGGCAGTGATCACATTATTACTAGCAGCAGGACAAGCCAATAAGGGCGGCTTTAACATAGGAATCGGTTACGGAGGACTTGGAGACTGGCTGGCCATAGGTCTTGCATTTGGTTTTATCATTATGTGTATGATCTATGTCTTTGGTCACATATCGGGAACCCACATCAATCCGGCAGTTACCATTGCCCTGTGGGCAACCAAACGTTTTCCCACAAGTGACGTGATACCATATATTTTGGCACAACTTACAGGTGCCACTCTGGGATCATTGTGTCTTTTGGCAATACTTGGTACAAGAGCAGCTACCATCGGGGGCCTGGGTGCAACGGCACCATTCGAAGGAGTTACATATGCTCAGGCCATTCTCTCTGAAGGGATAGCGACGTTTTTGTTGATGCTTACCATCATGGGTGTTGCAGTGGATAGACGTGCTCCGGGACAGTTTGCAGGGTTTGCGATCGGCATGGTAGTGGCGGTGGATATCATTGTCACCGGAAACATAACCGGGTCATCACTGAATCCAGCACGTACTTTTGGACCATATCTTGTAGACACACTGTTCGGCGGACCAAACTTATGGAACTTTTTTCCGATATACATCATAGGTCCCATATTGGGTGCGGTGGTCGCAGCATTCCTATATGACTACGTAGCAGATTTGAAAGAAGTCGATTAAGGCTTCTTTTTCATTTATAGGTTTGTGAAACTAAAACACCTTCATACACCCTCAACAAATATCAAATGAAAGCTTAAATAACGAGAAAATGTTCACTTCGATCGAATTAACTCGGACTATATGTTTATAAAACATATCTTACAAAAAAATAGGAAGGACTTCAATGAGTGACAAGAATCAAAATAAGAAATTAACTACTGCTTTTGGGATACCAGTCGCAAACGACCTGAATAGTATTACTGCCGGAGAACGAGGTCCTGTACTTATGCAGGATGCTCACCTGCTGGAAAAGTTGGGTCATTTTGACCG
>JAHYJJ010000174.1:0-2854 GCA_019429165.1 Methanosarcinaceae archaeon
TTCTTGATGGATGGACAGTTGTCCGTGCTTGTTGCGGGAGATGTGGGTGCGGGAAAGACATCATTGCTCTGCGCCATGCTGCTCGAGATCCCACAAAAGTACAGGATACTGACGATCGAGGACACGCGCGAGATACCTATCAGTAACCTCCAGCAACTTGGCTGGAAAGTTCAGGGCATGAACTCACAATCCTCGATTATTAAATCAAGTGTAGAGATAGCACCCGATGTTGCCTTGCGTGCAGCGCTTCGGCTCGGGAATTCATCCCTTGTAATAGGTGAAGTGAGGGGACCTGAAGTTGCAGTGCTATATGAAGCAATGCAGATAGGAACTGCCGGAAATTCTGTTATCGGCACGATACATGGTGCTTCTACAAAGTCGGTTTATGAACGAATAGTTCACACTCTTGGCGTACCGCCTGCATCTTTTAAAGGTACAGATGCTGTTGTCGTATGCTCCAATACAAGACTTGGCGGGAGCATGACAAAAACTAAAAGGGTGGTTCAGATATCAGAGGTCAATAGTACATGGGATGAAGGCGCAGATTACACTAAAGTATTCTCTGATATTCTATTATTCGATGCATCAATCGATTCACTTGTATCTACAGAGATTTTAGACCGCGGGCAGTCAGAATTGATCGGCAAGGTCGCAAGGAAATGGGGAATCTCGATTGATGCCGCATCACGCAACATACGTATGCGGGCAAAGATAAATGAAAAAATGGCTGCAGCAGGGTGTATTGAACCGGCACTTGTGGAAGCTGATTTTGTGAGCACATCAAACAACATGTTCTGGCTGTTCATGGATGATGAGAAAACTAATTCAAAAGGGCCTGATTACCAGAATGTCTACAATCGATGGAGTGAATGGTTTGACGATTTTTCATCAGGCTACACAACTTCATTTAAATGAGGGGGTGAGATAGGTTGGAGAATAATTATAATGGTGCCGGGAATTGGTACTTGATAGCGTGTAAGTTCACATCCCATAATTTTGGATGGCTTGTTGGGGACATCGATGCATTCGCCAAAAAGTCCGAGCAGGCGGTTAGTCAGGAATACAAGGATGCCTTAAGTTTCACAGGTTTTGATGTTGAACCGTTCGAAACAGCCTTGTTTTCATATGCTGGTGCACTGGGTACACTTGCGGTGGCACTGTTTACAGATGTGCTATTGTTCCAAATAACAACTTTTGAATCCAATGTATTGTTCATGCTTGCTGTTCTCACAGTGTCGATCCCTCTCATTGTGCTTGTGTATTTGAGCGAGTATGTGAAGATACATGCGAAACTTATGAAAGTGCAATCTCTTGGTGACATCCCTGAGGTCTTAAGTTATATCGTAATGGCAATGAAACTAGTTCCTAATATGGAACGTGCGGTATTGTTTGCTGCAAAGAACTCTACTCGCCCGCTGGCAAGGGATCTCAAGAAGATGATGTGGAACCTTCAGATAAGGGTCTACAGCAGTATGGATGATGCTATTGTGGATTTTGCAAACCTCTGGGGAAGAGATAGTGAATATTTCAAAAGGGCGTTGCATCTTATAAAAAGTTCCACAAGCGAGCCCGATGATGCACAACGCATAATCACACTCAACCGCGCACTCGACATTGTGCTTGATGGTACAAAGGTTTTAATGGACGGATTTGCTGCTAAACTGAAGACTCCGACCTATATCTTATATTCGATCTTCATTCTTATCCCGCTTGCGCTTGTGGCGCTTCTTCCTGCCGTGACAGTTGTAGGCTTGCGGTTCAACATCCTGACGCTTGTCATTGTGTATAACATTGTACTTCCTTTATTAACATTTGCGTATGCAGAATACATTTTGATGCAGCGCCCGGCAGCGTTCACTCCGCAGTTGATTCCAAATACTCACCCCGGGCTTGTAAATATTAAGATAAAAAGACGGATTGGCATGGTTGTGGCTTTGGTCATCGGGACTTCGATCGCGATTTCCGGCTATGTTACGGTGTATCTGGGAAATCCTCACGGGATAATTTCTACTGGTACTCTAAAAGGACTTCTGCCTCCAACACTCCTTGTTTTACTTGGATTGGTAGTTGCGATTGCGATTTACCTGAATGCTGCATACTCTCCATACAAAAAGATTCGTGACAACATCAGAAAGATGGAACATGAGTTTGCAGATGCACTTTTCATACTTGGAAGACGTATTTCTGAAGGCAGGTCGGCAGAAGAAGCGTTTGCACATACTGCAATGACAATGAAAGGTTCGGCCATCGGGGATGCGTTTGGGAAGATCTCGACCAACCTTGTCAGTATGCGTGCAACCATTACATCTGCAATATTCGATGAGGATTTTGGTGCGTTCAAAGATATATATTCAGACAGGATACGGACAACGATGCTGCTTTTTGCAGAGAGTGTTCACAAGAGCCATGAGGCTGCAGGTGTTGCGATCATTAAACTGGCTGACCACTTAAAGGAGTTACAGGAAGTGGAATTGAACATCAAGCGCTCTCTTTATGATATGACTTCAACAATGCGCTCGACTGCAGCGATATTTGCGCCGCTTATTGGTGGCGTTACTATTGCGCTTTCCGAAGTTATCCAAAAGATATTGCAGAACGTGGCAGAGGGTATTTCGCGCCTGCCCCCAAACATGATCCCTGGACCTGCGCAGATCAATCCTGAAAACCTGAGCCAGTCTATCTCGCCTGATCTGTTCATGCTCTCGGTTGGAATATATCTCATGCTGGTTACGGCTATCCTCACACGTTTTTCAGGAACCATTGAATATGGTGGCGACAAACCGCAGTTGATGTACGACCTCGGACAGATGCTGCCGGTTTCAGTGGTTGTTTTTACGGTATCGGCTATTGCTTC
>JAHYJJ010000013.1:0-21791 GCA_019429165.1 Methanosarcinaceae archaeon
TTCGAGTTTATCCTTACCCGATATCTTCCCAAACAGGACATTAATATTATCAATTACTTTTTCCTTTTCGATCATCGCTTTCAAAATAAACATTCATACAATAAAAATCATACTTATTTCAATACCATGAATGCTATTGTTTAACTTAGTATATGTTTTATAAACATATAGTTCGAGTCAATCTGAGCGTGAGCGAAGATTTTCTCGTAGTACATAATCTATAAGATTATGTAGTCCAAGTTAATGCGAACGAAGTGAGCATTTTCTTGTTGTACATAATCTATAAGATTATGTAGTCCGAGTTAACGCGAACAAAGTGAGCGTTTTCTCGTGTGAACATTATGGCAATCTACTTATTTGTATAATACCAAAATGTGTACAATGACCGATATCAATTCACACCCTACACTTTGGATCAAAGAGCAAACAAGCAGATTACTTTCCGGCAAGACGATCGTGATTGGAGTGACAGGCAGTATTGCAGCCGTTCGTGTTGTTGAACTTGCAAGGGAATTGATACGCAATGGTGCAGATGTCTATGCTGTGACCACTCCTGCAGCAGAGCGGATCATACACCCGGATGCACTTTGTTATGCAACAGGGAATGACGTTATTACAGAACTTACAGGAAAGATCGAACATGTTGAATTCTGCGGACTAAAGGGACGCGCAAACCTGTTGCTGATAGTACCGGCTACAGCAAATACGATCGGAAAAATAGCACAGGGTATCGATGATACGCCTGTTACTACTTTCGCAACAACTGCGATCGGTTCAAATATCCCTGTGATAGTGGTCCCTGCTATGCACGAGGCAATGTATAACCATCCGGCTGTCACCGCGAATATCGAGAAACTAAAAGAATGGGGAATTAAAATCATAGATCCTCGTCTTGAAGAAGGGATTGCGAAACTAGCAACTAACGAAATGATAGTGCTGAGTGCCGAGCGTACACTTGGAAACCGGAATTTTGCAGGTAAGCGGATCATAGTTACGAGCGGTGCGAATGCTGAATCGATCGATCCGATCCGAATTATGACAAACCGCTCATCCGGAAAGACCGGTGTTGAGATCGCATTTGAAGCGTACAGGCGCGGTGCGGATGTGACCATTGTCCACAGGAACCGTCTTGGGATCCCGGGAATTAAAGAGATATTTGTTGAAAGTGCCAACGATATGACAGATGCAGTACTGGCTGAACTTGAAAATGGATATGATGCCCTTATCAGCGCGGCAGCGATCTCTGATTATACCATCGATGCCGCATCGAGTAAGATCAAGTCCGGAGAGGAACTTGTCCTTAAGTTCAAACCTACCCGTAAACTGATAAAGGAAGCCCGTGAAAAACATCCCGAACTTGTCATAACCGGATTCAAAGCCGAAACTGGTGTGACTCCTGATGAATTGAGAAAACGTGCGTGGAATACTCTTAATGAATCGAAACTTGATATGATCGTTGCAAATGAGGTTGGCAAAGGTGGGATAGGTTCTGATGATAATGAAGTTTATATAATTGGCAGGGAAGTGCTCAAACCCTCGCACGTAAGTGGCAAAAAACATTTTATCGCATCTGCACTGCTTGATGAGTTATATGGGATATTCGAAGCAAAGGGAGAGCCATAGATGCCTTCATTGGCAAAAGGCATAGGCATGGCGAGAGCGTTTGCACCCGCACATATTACAGGTTTTTTTGAGATACATGCCAATGATGACTTGCGCCGCATGGGTTCGAAAGGATGCGGCATTGTGCTTGATCACGGTGTCGAGACCACTGTTGTGGTCGATGGATCGATAAACCAGACCACAGTAAAATTGAATGGCTCAATTGTGCAGGAAGGAGCGATACATACTGTTGTTGAGATGTTGACCGATGTGCCCGTAATGGTCGAGAGCATGGCAGATGTTCCGATAGGATGCGGATTCGGTGCATCCGGCGCTGGTGCATTGGGAGCAGCGCACTCACTGAACCACGTGCTGTCACTCGACCTTACCGCAGAGCAGTTGACAGAGACCGCACATGTGGCAGAGGTGAAGAATGGAAGCGGGCTGGGTGATGTGATAGCACAATCCCATGGGGGAATTGTGATACGGACACGTGCGGGAGCACCGCCATTTGGTGAGGTCGACTGCATTCCTGTGGGTGATTACAAGGTCCTTTGCATTGTTCTGGGAGAGATATCTACAAAGTCTGTGCTTGAGGATACGTGCGTTGTCCGTAAGATAAATTCAGCAGGCAGGGTTGCACTAAAAGCACTTCTCAAAGCACCCACAATTGAGAATTTCATGATACGAGCCAGAGAATTCGCAATTGAGACAGGACTTGTGAGTGAACGAGCGCTTGATATTATTGAAACCGTGGAATCTGCTGGCGGAATGGCTTCACAGGCAATGCTCGGGGATACGGTATTTGCGATAGTGACCAGGGAAAGTGAAAATGAGGTGCGAGAGGCAATGAAAAATATTGGTGGGGTTTTGGAGTATCGTGTTAGTTCGTTTGGTCCGAAGTTGATATGATTAATTGGAACGATATTATCTGTTGAGAAACTCTACGATGCACTTCATTTTTCTCCTGTATTCAGCAAATATAAAAAGAAGGGATTATACCTAAATTCCTTATTGAAATCCCTCATAAACTACAAACATACAGATGTCAACATGGATTGGACAAGTATAGTTTTACATGGCAACAACTGTCAAACTTTGGTTACAAATTGCAAATTATATATTAATTGTAGGTTAGTGCTTATATAACATGCTGCCTGTGGCGGCTGTCGTATTGGCCTTCCGCATCACCAACAAGAAAGACTGGTCTGCCCACTTTCAGTCAAGTGAATCACTAGCACACCTTCGTTTTCCAGTTCCATTGAAAGATAATGCCGATGGCAGTCCTTCGGGCTTTTTTCCGCACACATCAGAACGATCTCCCCCGGAAGTCCGGATACATTGTTTATCTTATCCAGCAGCCGCATAAAACTCTCTTTGAACTCACCGGTCTGCATGTATTCAGGATACGTAGATTCCCGAAATCCCCCGACACCCGGACAGTGATAATAAACAATTTCGTACATCGGGATTGTATTCTGCAATGCATCTTTGTTAAACTCTTCACGCCGTGATTGCGGAAACCTGCGGATGTCCACCAGATATTTGATATTGTTCTTTTGCAACATGCCTGTAAACTCATCCATTGGTCTGTTGCTGTATCCGATGGTGTAACATTTGGGGCTTTGTTTCATTGGTATGGTTACTTAGTGGTTTCATTTATGATAAATTCGTTGGATGTGGTATCGATAAACGATAATCAAACGACACCTATTTTATATCATAAAATGCATTCAAAAGTAGTGCTAAAATCGTACCACTATTAGATTTAATACTCAATTTACTAATATCAATTAACCAACCAAGAGAGGTTTTTCATGACAGAAGATGCAGTAATTGGAAGGATAATAAAAGCTCGCACCATCAGTGATGCGTGGTATCGCGGGCTTAACACGATCTGGAACCATGGCAGTATAGTAACTGATGAGAGAGGGAGCCAGATACGTGAGTTCCTGAACTTGATGATCGTGATCGAAGACCCGTACTCCGACAATATTCCAAAAGATATCTCATGGAATGAAGAGCGTCTGGAAGAATATGCCAAACAGTTGATAACCGGTGAGAACGTGCAGGATTTTGAATACACCTACGGGCAGCGTCTTCGCAACTGGGATGGCAAGGTTGACCAGATCGCTTATGTCATCGAAAAACTTAAAAACAGCAAAACAACTCGCCGCGCAACTGCGGTTACATGGGTTCCAACAACTGATACTCTGGTGGATGAAGTTCCGTGCATGATAATTGATGACTTCAAAATACGTGAAGGAAAAGTACACCTGACAACACTATTCAGAAGCCACGATTTCGCAGGAGCTTATCCTGCAAACCTTTATGGGTTGTCAAAACTGCTCGAATATGTCGCAGAAAAGGTCGGTGTGCCAGCCGGAAAAATAACAACTATTAGTGTTTCGGCACACATATATGACCACGATTGGGATAATATAGAGGATATCATAAAAGGGGTCCAGTAAAAAATGAAAGTCGCAGTAAACAAATCAAAAATATTTGGTGAAGTGTATGCACCGCCATCTAAAAGTTACACACATCGGGCAATAACAGTAGCAGCCCTCTCACATGAATCCGTAATCCACAAACCATTGCTATCGGCAGATACCATGGCAACTATCAATGCATGCGAAATGTTTGGTGCATACATCGAAAGAACAGATGATGATGATCTTATCATACATGGTGTAGATGGAAAACCCATTGTACCATATGATGTGATAGACGTTGCAAATTCAGGGACAACACTGCGTTTCATGACTGCGATTTCCGCGCTTGCTGATGGAATAACCGTCCTCACGGGCGACAGTTCCATAAGATCAAGACCAAACGGACCATTGCTTGAGGTACTCAACGATCTCGGTGTCGAAGCATATTCAACACGCAACAACGCTTGCGCACCTCTTGTTGTGCGTGGCGGCCTTAAGGGTGCGATCGTACAGATTGACGGATCAATTAGTTCACAATTCATATCTGCACTTTTGATTGCTTGTCCGCTCACTAATAACAGCACTACTCTCTCCATAAAAAGAAAACTCAAATCTAAACCCTATGTCGATGTCACACTTGATGTAATCGAAAAGGCTGGTGGGGAAATTCATGTTGATGATACGAACAATATCAAATTCATAATTCCGGCAAATCAAAAATATGATCTCAAAGAATACACCGTGCCGGGAGATTTCTCATCCGCATCGTACCTGCTTGCCGCTGCCGCAATGACCGGCTCGGATGTCAAAGTCAAAAACCTGTTCAGATCAGAGCAGGGAGATATTGCTATCATTGACATTCTAAAACGAATGGGTGCGAACATTGAATGGGATACAGAAAAAGGAATTGTCACACTAAGAGGCGGCGACCTTCACGGAACAACAGTTGATGCAGGCGCAACACCTGACCTTGTACCAACAGTCGCAGTTCTTGCAGCAGTTGCAGACGGTGTAACCGTAATCGAGAACGCTGAACATGTCCGGTACAAAGAAACCGACCGACTGCGTGCGATGGCACTGGAACTTACCAAAATGGGAATTGAAGTCAAGGAAGAACCTGACAAACTGACCATTACTGGCGGGAATCTCGTTGGAGCTAATGTAAAAGGATGGCATGACCATCGTATAGTAATGGCGCTCACAATTGCCGGAATGGTGGCAGGCAATACAACAATTGACACTGCCGAATCCATCTCAATATCCTATCCGGATTTCTTTGACAAGATGCGCTCACTGGGTGCAGATGTAACTACGATTGAAGAATAGGGATATTCTTCACATTTTCTGTTTTTATATTTATTTTCATATCAATAAAGAGCCACGGCTAATAAAATATTCCTAAACACCGCTTTAATATATTTGCTGCATAGCCACAGCTACGCGTATCCGGTTTGACACATATAATCAAAAAAAAAGAAAAAAAGTAGGCGAAACGCCTACTTTAAAGATTTATTTATTTTGCTGGGATAACAAGTGTTCTCTCACCAGCAGGCACGAATTCTCTCATTGCGCCTCTGCCGAACTCTACTCTAGGCTTCTTGAAGTCGAATGGCATCAAGTCGTCTGCGAAACAGAGTTTGATCAGTGGGTTGACAGCGAATGCGTCTCCACGACCGGAGTGTGTTGCTGATGCGACACCGGAGTATCCACCCTGGTGACCTACGTTCATTGCGTAGATTGGGTAGTTTGCACCACGGAGTTCAAGAGGAGCACCCTCGTCGGACTGGTATGAGAATACGTTTGTTGCACCACACTGGTCCTGCAAATCGTAACCGAAGAAACCAAGACGTCCGTGTGCTTCCTTGTGCAGGTACATTGAAAGGTACCATGCAGAAAGACCAGCGTTTCCGTTTCCGGTTGCAATTGCTACTCCACAGCCTGCTGCTGCTGCAAGAACAGTTGCTCTCTGGGATCCACCGAAGTGGTCTTCGAGTGTTGTTGGGTATTTCTCGTAGTTTTCCAATCCATAGATTGTGGACTCGGTTGCAATGTCCTTAACAACATCGATTGTTGCTTTGACCTTGTTCGTTGTACCGGTCTTTGCTGCACCCTTGTATTTATCGTTGATGTAGTCCATGTTGTAGTACAGGTTGTCATCCAGGATATCATTGGTGTATGCTGCTGTTGCGTACATTGTGAAACCGACACCACCAGACATGTATGATCCTAACCAGATCTGGTCATAGAGCATAGATCCTGCACCGACTACCTCAAGAGCGACCTTTGCTGGGTCTTCCTTGTTTACACGGCTTGCCTGAACGATATCAGACATGTGACCGAAGGATAATCCACCAGGTTCGTTAGGTCCACGTGCACGGCGTGCTGGAAGCATTTCGGACATTGAAACAAGTCCTGCGTGCTTTGCACTGAATGCGAGATCTGCTACTGCTGCTTCACCAGCACACATGTTGTATGCTGCGATGAAGGACATACCGACCTGCATTGCCATCCATCTGGATGTCTGTGCACCATCAGTTGTTCTGCTGACGATTGTTGGGATGTGTACAGCCTGCCATGAGGTTTTGCCTATGGATGCTTTGATCTGTGCTGCCTGTTCTTTGTCGAATTCCTTGTTGATGTTGATGACATACTGGCTGTCAATCTCATCTGCAAGTTCATCGTCACCAGTAAAGACTTTGACGTAACAGTCATCGACTAATGCTGGGTGTGTCTCAACCATGTGTTCCTGAACAATTGCTGCACCAGGCATTGCGTGGTTCAACACTTCAAGGTAGTGGTTGATTGTTTCTGGTGTGACTTCCTTACCAAGACGCTTTTCGAGTGTCTCGTGTGCGAGGTCAAGACCTACTAAACAGGATCTTCGGATATCATCCCACATCTGCTGCATTGCAGCGTTGTTGACGAAGTGAAGATCGTCACCTTCTACAACCATGTCCGTACCGGAAATAGTGTATGGTGTGAGTTGCCTCTGACCAAGAGGGATACCTGCGCAGTGCATCATTGGATTGTATGCTGCAAGTCCTCTCTTCTTTGCAATTGCTGCTCCTGCTGCAGCCATTTCTACCTTTCTTGGGCTCTGTGTGTATCCAAGTCTGAGGTATTTTGCAGTCTTGTCTGTTATTTCTCCGCCCTTGTTCTGGTTTGTACCGAACTCCTGGGTGTACTTAACTTCCATAGCCTTCTTAAACATTCTTTCTCTGTCTGCCATTTATATCACCTCAATTTTTTGGCTGGAATCCATATCTGGTTCTCAGTTCCCATACTCTGTGTACCCATTCGACAACTTCTTTGTCGTCTTTGAATGCCACATTGTCTACACGGTAGAAGGTGGTTCTCTTTGCAGCTTCTGCTTCGGACATTGGCTTACCAAGGTCTACCTTTCTGTCGATTGGTACACCTACTTGGTCCTTGTCCTGAATGATGGTTCCGTTCTCGAGTCGGCGTCTGTCGAGCATATCGAACATGACACCGTCTTCCTGAAGACGGCATGAGTGACCGTGGACAGTACATCCTCTAAGGCCAGAAAGACCTGGACAGGTCATTTCTGTCTCGAGTTGTTCCTTTGCTACTTCTTCCATATCTCTCTCACGAGCTTCAACGACCTGACGACCGGAAAGAGTTCCTGGGTCTACACCTCTGTAGTTGATTGCTGCATGGTAAGATCTAAAGTATGGTGTTGCTGGTGCGTTGTACATTGAGTCAGCGAACTGAACGTATCGTACACGGTCACCTGCTTTTGCACCAGGGGTTGCTGTAACAGCTTCCCTTACTGTACATGCTGGCTCACCCATCTCTGCGAGTGGTGGGTGTGTGCTTGGGTAGTCACTACCTGCTGCACGGTGTCCAAGACATGCGGTAAGATCGTCATCTGAGATCTCTCGCAATTTTTCAAGGTCACCAGACATGTGCTTTCTTCTGTTAGCTGCAACAGATGTTGCGCCTGGGTAATATTGTGCTTTGTATGCCATTTTATTACTCTCCTTAGTTGTTTAGCGTAGGTTGCATTATGGTTCGTACATCTTTCACGAGTTCATTCAACTTGTCTCTTGGACATGTTTCGCCTCTTGTGATTCCAGTTACAATTTCCATAACTGTCCCCTTTGTTAGAATATCTGCATTTTTTGGTTTTACTAATCTTGTTTTAATGCCTGCTTCTGCAAAATCCTCGAAATCAACCGGGATCTGACAGACTACTATCGCAGGAATATCAACTTGTTCCAATATCGATCGTGCCTTTCTTACTACATGGTCACGTATGTTCCCAAGATGTATTACAGCCAGTTTGTGTCTTCTAATTTGTTCAATCTCTTCGGGACGTATCCCAAAAGAACCTGATTTTAATCCTGAATCAGGAATTCCTGAACCACTATTCAACACCATTACACTGACCTGTATATTCTCTCGGCGCATCCCGTATGTAATTTCACATATAGGTTTTGTGATGTGTCTTCGACCAGGGCTCATTGCAACTGCAATCACATCAGGACGACCGGTTTCTGACAGTGTACCTCGCTGAGCGAGTCCTCCGCCTCTACCTATGCCCATTCCATGTCTGCAATCAACTACCTGAGTTTCCCGATCAAACATTTTTAATCACTCTTTTGCGCACCAAGGATACATACTTGGTCTTCTACATTTGCTTTAGGATCCATCATGCCAAGCATTGAAGGATTTGCATTTGCACCATGTTTTGCATAATCAGACACTGTTGCTTTTGAATGGAAGAAATGTCCGGTTCTATATTCGAACGGGAATGGCAGTATCTTTTCACAGACTGCTCTGATCTCTTCTTTAACGTCAGCATCAGCGATATCAAGTCGTATTCGACCAACACTGATTGAAAGTTCTATTGCTGTATCAGCAATCTGAACAATTTTTCTGGCAGTGTGGCGTACATCTTCGCCAGTTCCCGGTCCTGCTGATACCTTTCTTGGTAAGCGGGGACCCTGGATCATTGCTCTGGAAATACCTTCAACTTTGTTCAACTCCGTAAGGAGTATCTCCGCAGTTTCAGCATTCAGTAAGCGTGACGGGAAAATTTCGACCTGAATTCGGCCATCTTTATTTGGAATTATTTCTCTCATTGAGTAAAACCTTCAGATATTCTCGCTTAGAAACCGCCTGCAACTGCTGCGATTGGCTCTCTAAATTCTATCATTGATCCGAACACGTCACCAACAAGGCCGGATGTCATCTCAGGTGTGAACATCTGAGTACCTGCATCCAGAGCAACTGCTGCTGAGATACATGGAATACCGAAACCTCTGGAGTGTCTTGTTACTACGTGGTTACCATTGAATACACCAGGTCCACCGCCACCATAAATTGAGTGACTGAAGAATGAGAAACCTACTGCAACACCCTGTACCTTACCATAGTCACATCCTGTTAAACCTGTCTCTTTTTCAATGATATCATTGAAGTAGAGGAGAGTTGAGGATACGTGCTGCGGACTACGTCCTGCACCACAGTTGACTAATGTTGCTGCAAGTGTACCTGCTGCTGTGTATGCGTTCCACAGTGGAACATCGTTTGCTTTGTAGAACTTGTATCCGGATGGTGCTGTCTTGTCGACTGAAATTACACCGTCTTCGATTGCCTTTTCTACAATTGACTGTACTACAGTACCAATTGTACCTGTCTTACCGTTTGTCTTTACAGTGTCGAACACAAGGTTATTTGCGTTAAGACCCTGGAATGCAAGACCGAGTGTCTGGTGTCTTTCGAACATGCCGACTGCATTACCCATCTCAAATAATCCTGTCTGCTCATAGATTGAGGACAGTGATGCTGAGTTCATTGCAGATTTTCTTGTGATAGCTGCAATGTGGTTAGCCATGATGTTTCTCATTGAGAACCCAAGACCTTCATTCTGCTGTGGGATGCTCAAGATCTGTGCAATGTTTCCGCCCATAAGGTCCATTGTCTGTGGGTAACTTCCCCAGACTGCTGCCTTTACGATTGGTGCGTCGAACATGTCGGTGTTGAACTGGTCAAGAAGCGCCTGTGTGATTGATGCTGCTCCTACTGTGGTTGCGGATATATAATCTGCACCTGCGTCAGTTCTTCCCTTTGGCACCTGAACGAGCAACTGTTTGCCGCCATTCAGTGACTTTACGACTGTGTTGTCGCCTGCGTCTACCTGCACCAGTTTCTTAACTGCTGCTTCGAGTGCACCTGCGTTTCCAACTACATCATAGTTGAGTTCACGTCCAAGAATCTGACGTCCCTTACCACCCATTCTACCACTCGCGAGAGCAGACTGAATTCCTGCAAGGTTAATCGCTACAGATCTCTTGGTATCTGTGATTATCTTACCGACTGCTGCATTTCTGGTTGGCGCAATTGCCATCAGATCTACGCCGCTTTTTAACAGTTTTCCACTGTCGCTGTAGATGTCTATTTTATCAGACACGTATATCTTCCTCCTATTTTAATTATTCAAGGAATTTTTCATTCAGGAAAATAGAATAATTGACCAAGTATGCTACTACTCATCTTATTATTGATATAAGTGAAAGTACAACAACCTGCAATTATTTAGAATTACTTTTCCTATCAGAATTCCTCGCAATTTCATCAAAACTGCAATTGTATTTAAGCTTTTTGCATACTTAATGATAATACATTATAATTAAAGAAATATAATTTGCGTCACCCGAACTCTAAAAATATATAATAGTATATAATATTATATTGTCTGCACAATTTACATGATTATCAATAAACTATAAATATGATTAGTATGATTCAAATACCTGTAATTGTAAATATATACTTATTGTATAATCAATTTCGATTTAATTTTTAATTTTTTACATCTTGTTTGGTTAGCGCAATTATTGCCCACCACAAAAGTTTAAGTAATACATACATCAAGTACACACGATCGATATGGAAGTAGTTGCCGATATAGGAGGAAGCCCCGGAGTTGATTGCCGCGGGTTTTGTAAGTACTGTTATTTCAAAAAAGTCAAAGACGTCCCTGCATTTGGATGTAAATACTGCCTTCCGTTCACAAAAGGTTGTGATTACTGCACACGCGGTGTCAGGGAATCTTATCCTGGTTTTAAGCCGGTAAAGGTCGTAATGCAGGAAATCGGCCAGGCCGTACATTTCAGTTCAAAAGAAGTAGATAAATTCACAATCAGCGGCGGCGGAGATGTAAGTTGCTATTCAGAACTTAATGAATTAGTATCCTATCTTTCAAATCAATTCGGCAAACCGATCCACCTTGGATACACAAGCGGCAAAGGTTTCAGTAAGGGCAATGAAGCACAGTTCTTCATTGACAACGGCGTAACAGAAGTATCATTCACCGTATTTGCAACAGACCCGCAACTCAGGGATAAATATATGCATGACCCTGAGCCGGAAGCATCCCTCCAGGTCCTTCGGGATCTTTGCGCACACTGCGAAGTATATGCCGCGATCGTACTCATACCCGGTGTCAACGACGGCGAAGTTCTTGAAAAGACCTTAACCGATCTTGAAGAAATGGGTGCTACAGGTGCGATACTAATGCGTTTCGCAAACACGCGCGAGCAGGGATTGATCCTTGGAAATGCCCCTATAATCGATGGCGTTGTATCCCATACAGTTGAAAAGTTTGAACAGATCGTGCGTGACAGCGCGGCACGACACAGTTTCAGGGTCACAGGCACACCGCTTGAAGACCCATTGATCGGCTCACCGTTTGCGATTCGTAACGATGACGAAGCACTTGCAAAGTTACCCATATTAACAAAAGAAGCAACCATAATCACAAGCAGCACTGCTGCGCCGCGCCTGAAAGAGATATTCGATAAACTCGGCGGCAGCGTGAATATCGTACCCGTAGACAAGGATGTGGCATGCCTTATTACAATAGAAGACATCGAAGCACTTGACCTATCTAATATAAAGGACACCGTGATCCTGCCGGGTCGGGCCTTTGTTCATGACCCCGAAGTAAAAGCAGTGCTCTCGCGAGATGGCGTTGAAAGGTTTGTGCGCCGGGGAGAAGACACACTCACAGTTGATGGTGAAATGTCAATAGGTATGACAAAAGAAGCAGTACTGGAACTTGAGACACAGAGGTTTACAGGACTCATTCAACAGATCAATGCGATTGGTCTGCCAATCACATAAAATCAGACAGGCCCATTTGTTTTGACTTATCATTTTCAAAAAGTGATTTCATATCATATCCGACAAGTTCGATGCGCTGTCTTGTGTAATCGGACACGTCATAATTTTTTGCAACCCTCTGGGATACTTCAAGGTATTTCTTGACCGAGCCCTCATGAACGGTAAGTATCACTCGCCCGCCGCATTTTGGACAGTTTCCCATCAGTGGAGGACGCCGAAACTTCTCACCGCACTTGACGCAACGTGTTCCCTGCCGCGAGAAAGCACGCAGGTTTCCTATCATATCAGGCAAAAAGTGTGATGTCAAAACCCTCTCCGCAACGTCCCAAACATCTACAGCGCGTATCTTTTCCCCAAGGGCAAGTTGTGCATCCATTTTCTCGACCATAGTACCAAGTGTCTTATAAGCACTGTTCACCGGACCTGCTGCAATGTCCGATGTGTCATGTGTGAACATAAAACCATCATACTGCCCCGGCGTATTTAATCTTCCACTTACAAGATCCATAACATTTTCAAGTTCTTTTGGGTTGGTATACTTCTGAGTTGCTTCATAGAACTCAAGAGGATAACGCGCACATACATCTATATTATGCGCTTCCTTGTCCACTTCACTCGGGTCAAGTCGCGTAGTAAGTACAAGCGGCGCATCCATCTGCCCGCCGCGCTTATCAGGCAGGAATTCGCGCGAGAAATTGATGAGTCCGTCCATAAGTAGCATAATACAGTCCTCATCACCATCACAGTTGCGTCGTTTTGCCGCATGGAAGAACGGGTGAGCATAACCTACTGATGCGCCCGTAAAACCGACAATACGCCCGAGCACACCTGCTGAAGTATGTGGTGCAAGTCCCATCACCATCACACCGACCATGTCATCGATCGTTTCAGCATTGTAATATGGTTCAATTTTGTAATACCTGACAAGCAGGTCATCTATATATTGTGCAGTCCTGAGCATATACTCTGCCGCGTCATAGGATATTACGAGATCCTGAACCTTTAGGCACACCACCTGAGTATCGCTTGTGAGCGGTTTGCCATGTATGTCCTCACTATATCCAATATCAGTGAGTTGGGTTGCTGTGATGCCGATCTCATCAGGACGTATATGGGTCAGCGGAAGATCAGACATGTCATATCGAACAGTTCCATCCTTGAATGTAAACAAGTCGTGTTTTGCCCGCAGGATTCCTTTTTCAAGCGGTTCGGGTGTTCTGTGTCTGGACATGAGTTTTTTGACACCTTTTAACGAATCTATTGTTGTATCCCGCTCGCCCACCTTTTCAAAGGCTTTGTTATAAATGGTTTTAAAATCGATCTTTTGCATCCGAACTGATGTAGTCTTACGTCCACATTTAGGGCAGATCTCCTTGTTCATTGAAACGCCGCATCGCTGGCAAAACAGTTTGGGAACCGTAAATTCCCCACAATCGCATCTGGATTCATGTGTTTCCTCCCTGCAAGCAGGACATATCCGTGTACCGATCTCAACGAATATCTCCCCAACATTGCTGTTCATTTTAGATGTAAAACTTGCAGCGGCTTCAAGTTTCCTGGTGTTCCCACCTGTTTCTCCGATCGGGAACAGGACATGGGGTGCGGGTGACATTTTCCGTTTGTCGGACTTTTCAGGTCGCCCCATTCTTGCACCTATGCGCATTGGTGCACGCGCACGTACTGTCATTCCGCTCAGGTTGTTCACTGCATTCATTGTATCATTGGTATCAAGTTTGTCCCATGTGCGCGAAAGGGCAGTGTCAAGACCAAGACACATTATGAAAGGCAGGGGTTCACTAACCTGTATTTTTCCGTTCACTACTTTGTGCAGTACAAGCATGTTCTCAAGTAAAATCTTCATACCATTGGAGATTGCCTGTTCATAGGGCAGTTCCAATACAGAATTGTCAGAATTGAGTGAACCGTGTTCTGACACGAACGCAGCGAGTTGTCGATATTCTTCGATCGTGATGTCGTGCCAGAGGTATGTGAACTTTGGATGCAGTGGGATACCAAGTGTTTTTGAGATGTCGAGTGCAACTTCTTGAGTTGGGTCTTTTAACGCTTCCTCATCAATATTTTCGTCATCTACCGCCTTTTCATATTCCTGTATCCACCATTCAAAACAATAGGGGGACGGAATAAGCGGATGATTGTTCTCAAGAAAATCCCCGTAGTTGATGAGGATCTCACCTATATCTATTATATGTACAACCTGTGAATGCAGGGCTTTTGCTTGTTCCACATCATCAATGCGGAGTACATCCCCTGACCTGAGCCTGACGGTAGGTCCTTCAATGGAATCCACTGGCGCCATGCCTGCGGCTTTTCCGGGACGCTCTACCTTAAGTTGTGTCCCTGCTGCTATGAAATCGTCCATGATGACCATGCCGGCAGGGCTGATTCCTGCTGCTGCGAAAGATGTGTTGCGCGACCTGCCGTAACGTAACCGGAAACCTCCCGGACGCGAGGGATGTGAGAATACGGGGCGCCCTGCGATAAGGTCACGGAGATATCTGTCTTTTGGTTTTATGCCTGCGCCCTCATCTTCATCACCCTCACTTTTTGCACCTGCAAGGAATGTGTCGAGCCAATCCCATCCATCCATCTGGAGTTTCTTTACATGTTTCTGGATCTTAGGTGCTTTTAGCGCGAGTCCTTCTGCAAGTACGAGCGCCATCCCTCCGCGCACCCTGTTAGTAGGAATCCTTTCAAGGTCACGGTGTCCTTCAACCTCTGCCTCTTCAGTTGGTTCGCCGTCCATACAGACCGGACAGTTCTCCACGATCAATCGAATTTCATCTTCGGATGGCATGTACTGGAGATTGGCAACCCTGCGGTATACCCCGATCTCTTCGATGTAGCGCTCAACTTCTTCCTTGCGTGGTTTGTATCTGTCGATCCCGACCCCGCGCCGCACGTAGTCCCCGACAAGTACGGATAGCGCCTGCGCCGTGCCTCCGGCACTGCGGATGGGGCCTGCATAGAATATGCTGATGTAATCTGTTCCATCGTCATTTTTCGAGATCCTGACACTTTCAATTCCTTCGATCGGTGCTGCAACCACGCCTTCAGTCAACATTGCAACGGCTACCCTGATCGCCCCTTCGATGGCTTCCTGTTTTGATCCGAACGACCCAACCTTACCCTCTGCAACATCTCGCCCGATGGCGAGCGCCGCTTCCTCACGTGACATGGTCTCTTCAAGTATCCTAATACGCGCTGCGGTACCTTTTACACCGATAAGGTTTTCGACCCTGTCTGCAAGGTCTTTGGCAAGCGGTATCTCAACATAAGGCTTAGGGTCTCGACCGCGCGAGCGCGCATCATTTGCGATATCCATTTCGTGCTTGAGTTTGGACTCAAGGTCGTTGAAATATTGATGCATTGATTCGCTTGCTATTAGTTCACCCATGAGAGGACAGTCCTTTTTTTAGTGGGTTGTAATTATGGAGTTTGGGATTATATATGTGGTGGTTTTTGCACAAATAAGTGATCAATAGTTGTCCAGAATTTATTAAATGTGTCATACGAATTCTTTTTGAGGTAATCATTCACAAATTTCAAAAAATCCGCCCCATCCAAATCTTCATCCAAAAATGGCTCAATTGCTTTCTTGCGAAAGTCGTTCAAAATTCCAATATCCAACTTCATTTTTTCAATTGTCATTGTTGCCGCATTATCTGATTCATTGGCAGGTTGGATTTTTCCGTCTGCAGTATAGGCAAAACGTCCCTCACAATTCGAATCTAACGGCGAAATCAGAAGATCTTTATCAAACCAATTGTCTTTTAAAACCCCACAATGTCGAGGTTCTCCTTTTTTCAATTGGTCTTGACAGGAACATAGCATATTTGTGTAATCTAAAGTATTGACAGCCTTGTTGCTTTGAGGATTAAAATTCTCAATATGGAAGTCATCATCGGTCAATTGACGCTCGCAGTAGCAACAAATAAATCCTTGTTCCTTCATGAGAGAATCTGTATAGTCCCGAAACCTTTGACCTTATGTACTCATCTTCTCAGCATGGAAAAACGAAATAAACATTCATGACCCGTCGGGATACCCACTGGCAATAAAATGAGGGTATTTTCATACCAAAGTCGTAAAATTAACAGATAAGAAGGTTAAGTACATAATTCGGGCGAAAACCAGAAATGACAGTACCAAAAACATTGCTCTTGACATGAAATTGAGTAAATCCTCAGTCAAAGGGGTCTGGATGTATGGGATAAAACATCAGGAGCCGATTCTTATTAAGAAATTTGGCAGGAGTAAGATAGAAACGGCAATAGTGAAAGTAAGTTTGAAGCATTCCTAAAAGAACACGACATAAGACACATTAAAGCAAGAGTAAAACATCCGCAGACTAACGGAAAGGTTGAAAAGTGGCATGACTTGTACAAGAAAATGCTCACTTCGTTCGCATTAACTTGGACTACATAATCTTATAGATTATATACAACGAGAAAATTCTCCCTTCGGTCGAATTGACTCGGACTATATAATTCTATAAATTATATACTATGAAAAACAGAGATCAAAATTTGAAAGTTTTTAAGATTTTGTGAAATGGTATAATACAATGCGGTATCACGAAAGTTTGGACACAGAACATTATCTTCAGACAACGGAAGATGCATTTTGGTCAAGACTTCCAGATGGGTGCAAATTGAACGTACTCTTTAAACGTATGGGGCATAATTATGAGAAAATATGATAAGTGGAGACGACTACATAAAATCAAAACATTTGGGACTACACAGATCCTCCAAAACATAGCAAACTATAAGTATTTACATTCAACAGTTTGACTATGTCAATTAAGGGATTTGTGGATTATCAAAGAAGAGAATATTGTAATGACATAGGATGTTCCATTCAGCTGATAATGAACAAAAGCGGGGAAGATTCAACAGAGTATAACGACCTGAGGGAAATATGCAAGAATAATTGTCTGCATACCACATATGAATTTCATCATTGGCTGATCGAAAAAGACTATTTACTGGTCAGACCTGACGAAAAATAACTAGGAGGAAATATAATATGGATTGGGGAATGAAGAATCGATTATCACGTATAATTAAACCGGAAAGTGGGCATTGCGTAATGCTGGCAGTTGACCACGGATATTTTCAGGGTCCGACTACAGGGTTAAGGAACCTTGCTAAAACAGTAGATCCACTGTTGCCATATGCTGATGCATTGATGATAACAAGAGGCGCGATCAGGAACTGGATAGCGCCTGAGGTGGATGTACCGATCATCCTGCGTGTTTCAGGTGGGCAGACCATTCTGAAAGAATTGTCCAACGAGGTTATAACGACCTCTATAGAGGATGCTATACGAATAAACGCATCCGCGATCACATGCTCAGTATACATTGGCGGAGAATACGAGAAGGAAACAATAGCCAATCTTGCCCAGCTTGTGGATGAAGGGGAAAAATACGGAATTCCTGTTTTAGCTGTGACCGCTGTCGGAAAAGATATGGTGCGGGATTCGAGGTTTTTGGGTCTGGCCTCAAGGGTGTGCGTAGAGATGGGAACACATATTGTCAAGACCTATTATACCGAAAACTTCAGTGATGTTGTAGAAGCATGTGGCAATGTTCCTGTAGTTATTGCAGGTGGTAAGAAGATCCCTGAGATGGATGCCCTGCAAATGGCCTATAATGCTATTTCCGACGGAGCGTCCGGTGTCGATATGGGCAGGAACATCTTCCAGAGTGACAATCCGGTTGGCATGATTCAGGCTGTACGCTCGGTTGTTCATGATGGCAATTCTGTGAAGGATGCCTATGAGATTTACGAAAGATCGAAGTAACAACAATGGGTTCCATGAAAGTAGCTGTTTACTATAACAATAAGGATGTCAGGTTAGAAGACCGGCCAATACCCAAAATTAAAGACGGGGAGATCCTTGTCAGTGTCAGGTCATCGGGTATCTGTGGAACTGACCTGATGGAATGGTATAGGATCAAAAAAGCTCCTCGCGTATTGGGTCATGAGATAGCCGGCGAGATAGTCGAATCCAGATCAGATTATTTTGAAGTCGGTCAAAGGGTATTTGTAAGCCATCACGTTCCATGCAACGAATGTAAATATTGTCTCGCAGGCGACCATACTGCCTGTGAAACATTGCACAAAGGCAATTATGATCCTGGCGGATTCAGTGAATATGTCAGGGTCCCGAAGATAAATGTCGAGAATGGAACCTATGTCCTGCCCCATAATGTTTCCTATGAAGAAGGCACGATGATAGAACCACTTGCCTGTGTTGTTAGGATACAGAGAATAATCGGAGTAAAAGAGGGGCAGACCGTACTGGTCATGGGTTGTGGAATATCGGGATTGATGAACATAAGTCTGGCGAAATCCAAAGGAGCGAAGGTTATCGCGACTGATGTTGTAGATTATAGATTGAAAAAGGCAAAAGAATTTGGTGCCGATGAAGTATACAATGCAATGGAATACCTCGATATAAAGGCGGATAAGATCATAATGTGTACAGGTGCAATGTCTGCTTTTGAGGATGCGTTCAGATTTATTGATAAGAAGGGAACAATTGCATTATTCGCCATTCCGAATAGGGACTTTCCAATACCCGTTGAAGATTTCTGGAGAAATGAACTGTCCATTGTATCCAGTTATGGTGCGGCTCCTGTTGATCTTGAGGAATCCCTGGAACTGATAAAGAATGGCACAATAAATGTTAAAGATATGATCTCACACAAATTCAGACTGGAAGATATCCAGAAGGGTTTTGATGTGGCAGGTGAAGCTCAGGATTCGTTGAAGGTTATAGTTTCCACAGACATTTAAAAAAAGATATTTTTTGTCAGATTGGACATTTTTGCTCATGCCTGCATTATTCGCAGGCAAAAGCTTTATCCATTTTTTCCAAAAAGCCTCGAGCGTGATTCGAACACGCGACCTAGTGATTACAAATCACTCGCTCTGCCGGGCTGAGCCACCGAGGCGCTATGGATGCAACTCTTAGATACAATCATAGCAAATAAATGTTATGGCATACGTAACCTATTCCAGATAACCATGTGGCAGGATATTTCAAAGATCGGTAAAAAGCTTGTAGACCACGGGCTTGTAGAATCACACTTCGGCAACATTAGCGTGCGTACACAGGACAAGATGCTGATAACCAGAAGCGGCACGGCTCTTGACGAGATCACTGAGGACAGTGTGGTCGAAGTTGAACTGAAAGGTACATCAGGACTTGATCTGATCGCGTCATCCGAAGCCATTGTGCATCGTGCTATCTACAAGGACACATCCGCACTTGCCATCATACATGTGCACTGCCAGTTTGCAGTAACGCTGTCGCTTTTAAGCGATTCTGATTCTATAGTGCCGGTTGACAGTGAAGGGCAATATTTCCTACACGAAATCCCTATCGTAAGGGGCGGCATTGGTACGCCGGAACTTGCAAAGAACACCGCGCGCGCGTTGGCTGAACACAAAGGAGCTATCATCTACAGTCACGGCACATTTGCAACTGGAAAGATGCTCGAAGAAGCATATGTGGTCACAACACAGATCGAGCACTCATGTGCGATAAAATATCGTTTTGACCTAGCAAGGAAATGAAGAACTGTGAATATTTACAAAAACATTAAATCAAACAAGTACCATCTAAATTAACACATGACCTTCAATTACCTGCGACCATTCGCCTCAAAATTCATTGAGCCAGTAGCAAAAGCATTTACAAAAGCAGGCATATCTCCAAATGCAGTTTCGATCATGTCACTCTTATTTGCTGCAATGGCAGGAGTATACTTCTATTATGCAGATGGCAATCCCAAAATTGTGCTCATTGCAGGATTATTTGTATTCTTTAACTCATTTCTTGATGCAATGGACGGCTTAATGGCCAGGCATCTCAAAATAGCAGGTGCAAAAGGAGATTTCTTAGATCATGTCATCGATCGTTATTCAGATGTGTTCATTATCTGCGGCATCTTTCTTGGCGGGCATGTTGACTGGAGGATAGGTGTGGTGGCAATCGTTGGTGTTCTTTTAACAAGTTATCTTGGGACACAGGCCCAGGCACTTAATATCGGCAGGTATTACGGCGGAGTGATGGGGCGGGCTGACAGACTGATCTTGATAATACTGGCGTCCATCATATATTTTGTATACCCTATCTGTGTGTCAGGCTTTTCAGCACTTGGATGGGTAATGATCGCAATAGCTGTTGGCAGTCATATCACAGCATTTCAGCGGATCATCCATATATGGAAGAGCCTCTAATTCCTTACAAAAAAGATGCACTGCCTGTATGTGACTTTTGTTTTTTGGATAACTTAATGTAACAATAAATACAATTGGACACTTATGCCAGTGCCAATTCCAGACAAAGGATATGAATATTTTGAACACACAGCCGATGCTAAATTCAGGGCATATGGTATGACACTTGAAGAAGCGTTCCAAAACGCTGCTATTGCCATGCTCAACGTGATGATCGATACCAGCAAGATATCAAATGAGGTTTCGGAAAAAATAGAACTCACATCAGAAGACCTTGATGGATTGGCTGTAGACTGGCTATCGGAACTTCTCTACCTCTTTGAGGTTGAAAGGGTGGTATTCGGAAAGTTTAAAATCGACAACATCACAGAACACGATGGGGATTATTCACTATCGGCGATTGCCTATGGCGAACCTCTTGACCTGTCGCGGCATAAGTTTGACACTGAAGTGAAGGCAGTTACCTACAACGAGTTGAAAGTTGAGGAAACAACTGATGGCTGGGTTGTGCAGGTTGTAGTGGATACGTAACTGTAACTGTAGCTATAACTGTAACTATAACTGTAACTATAACTATAACTATAACTGTAATTAACATTGTTCAAAATTCAAACAACATATTCATACGCATTATCGGCATATTATCATTTTACA
Organism: Methanosarcinaceae archaeon; assembly: GCA_019429165.1. Lineage (GTDB taxonomy): Archaea > Halobacteriota > Methanosarcinia > Methanosarcinales > Methanosarcinaceae > Methanovorans. Next base: position 21,119 of record JAHYJJ010000013.1, read on the forward strand.
TAAGATTTGAACTGAAAACGAGTGGGAGAAGCTAACATGATAGATGAAACTGATACTACTGACGCTTTTGGGCTGGTTAAAAAAATAGACGACAACACATGGGAATTATCGGATGATTACAAGCCTGGCATGAGAGTCCCGGGACGCATCTTTGTATCGGAAAATTTGATGCACGGTCTTGATAGAAAGACACTTGACCAGGTGGCGAACGTTGCAACCTTGCCCGGAATTCAGAAATATTCCATGGCAATGCCTGATGCCCATCTTGGCTATGGTTTTCCTATTGGGGGAGTTGCCGCATTCGACAAAGAAGAAGGTGTGATAAGTCCTGGTGGGGTGGGTTTTGATATCAATTGCGGGGTTCGTCTTATCCGGACGAACTTGCAGGAAGATGACGTACGTCCACGTATGAAAGAACTTATGTCAAATCTCTTCAGTGAAATCCCATCAGGCGTAGGATCTAAAAGCAGGATCCGTGCATCTGATAGTGAACTCGATGATGCTTTTATACATGGTTCCCGATGGGCTGTTGAAGCAGGATATGGAGTTGAGGCTGACATTGAACACTGCGAAGGCAATGGTCATATTGAAGGCGCTGATCCGGCACAGGTAAGTGACAAAGCCCGCAAACGCGGAAAACCGCAGTTTGGAACACTTGGAAGTGGCAACCATT
>JAHYJJ010000175.1:0-2815 GCA_019429165.1 Methanosarcinaceae archaeon
CCGATCATGGGCGACATACAGTTCAAAGTAGCAAACGATCCTGCAAATGTCAGGTACTACCCATTCGTAGAGGTCAAGACTGCGCCCCAGGATTCACTTGATATTAGCATGCCTTCATCTGTAAAACAGGGAGATTACGTATCCGTCATTGTAACCTCACGCGGTGCAACAGTAAGGGATGTCGCGGTCAAGTTCGATGATGATAAAGTTGGTAAGACATCAGTAGATGGAACTCTAACATACAAGCCTGCACTGGCTGGAACATATACAGTCACAGCCGAAAAGGAAGGTTATGTATCTGCAAGTGGTAAGGTAGAGGTCATATCCCCAATGGATGAGACAAAAAAGATGAGCATTGAAGTCTCTCCTGACACTGTTTACGAAGGCAACCAGTTAATGATCTCAACCATCAAGGCAATTAGCGGCGAGGCGATTGATGGTGTGGATGTGTCCTTTGATGGAAAATCACTTGGCACAACATCACTTAATGGCACCGTTTTCTACACTGTGAAGGACCCGGGCATGCACAAGTTAACTGCAACCAAGATAGGTCTTCTGGATGCAGAACTCAATATTGAGGTTCTTGCACTTGAAGCAAAGTTCGAGTTCTCAAACCTTGTAATATCACCTCTTGAAGTTAAGAAGGGCAAGGATGTCACAATAACATTTGATGCAATAAACACCGGAACAGCAGCAGGTAACTACAATGTTGACCTGATGATAAATGGGAATCTCGCCGAATCCCGGCAGATCACACTTGGTATAGGTGATTCAACAACCATTGAATTCGAGATATCCAAAGACGAGCCAGGCACATATCTGGTAGAAGTCAATGGTCTTTCAGGCACCTTTGAAGTGCTTGAAAAAGCAGGTGGTACAGCCATCTATGTTATTGGAATACTCGGAGTATTTGCGGCAGTAGCAGTTGGATACATGTTCACAGCCGGTGGATGGACAGTGGAAATGGTCACTGCAAAAGTAGCTGAGTTTATCGAATCAGTTCGATAGACTCACTTTTTCTTATTTTTGGTGATTTTTGAACCACAGAGGTACACGAGAAGGAAAACAAATATCAGTGTTCCATTTGTGTTCGTATTTTGTCATCAAAACGAATATTTTTACAGATATCTTCATCCGACAGATTAATATTTCTTTGTTATCTAAACATAATATATGACTGCCACCATTTTACACAGACCGCATGATACGATAACAAATAATAATGAATTGGCACATGTGGTCATTGATGATGAGCCCCTCAGTGATTATGCTCTAAATGAGATTAAAGAGGCACGCGAGGAAATAAAGCGCGGCGAGTTCTATACTGAAAAAGAGATTAAGGCTATGTTTAGATTATAATGCCTTATACTATTATTTATAGTTCAAGAGCAGCCAAACATCTTGAAAAACTCCCCTCTGACATAACACTGAAAGTTATCGAGTCTATTTCTGAATTAAAATATGACCCATATCGCCAAGTTCATAAAATGAAGGGTCATTCCGAATACAGATATCGGATTGGACAATACCGTGCTATTATTGACATAAATGATAAAGAAGGCATTATAGAAATATTAATGGTGGGTCACCGAAGTAAAGTTAATCGTAATTATTAAACAGATAAATTAGACGGAATTTACAGAATGGGTAGACCATTATAAATTCGGCCCATACTGTTAATCCCGTCTAAAAATTTCAATTTACTCAGTCATTTGATCATACTACCCACACAATTTTAAAGAGAACCAATCTTCTTCGCCGCAAGTTCAATCGCTTCAATCATACTGTTCTTTGGCATAATAGTAGCAACAGGTATTCGCAGGATCTTCTCAACAGTAGTACTGACAATAGGTGCGCACACAAGCGCTTTCGCACCCTCACGCTCGGCACGGACTGCTGCAATGATCGCTTCCTCAATAGAGGTAGCGGAATATTCCCGTATGGTTAAAAGCGTGCCGCCGATCTTTCTTTTTGTTTCGCTGATACTATCCAGCACAGGACGGGCAGCGATCACCGCAATGAAATCACCATGCTCAGACCCTTCCAGTTTTCGTACTGTCTTTACGATCTGGCGGAGCGTCTTTATATTGGGCTCCCTGTTGCCTGAGAGGATCTTATACATAGTACTTGGCGGAATTTTTGCCTGCTCGGAAAAATCAAGAACTGTTATATTCAAGTCCTCTTTGATGGACTTTGAAAGCGTTTTTTGGAACGCATCATCTGATTCAAACACAGAAGTAATTATTTTATCAACAATACTCATTTTTTAATATCTCCATCAATAATTATTTAACATTAATGCATATATATCCTGAGTAGGACATATATTTAAACATATTAATACTTTTAGGATATAATCATTTACTTTTAGGCAACTTATATATACGATAATCTAACGATAATACAATAGTCTAATTTATTATTCATTATACAACTGAGGTGGCAATTTTATGAAAATAAAAGGAATATTATTTGTAACAATCATATTATTGGCAGCAGCATTCGTATCTGGATGCACTGCTCCTAAAGAAGAACAGATGACAGAACTAAACATTGGATATCAGCCAAGCACGCACCAGATCGCACACATGACCGCAATGGAAAAAGGCTGGTGGGCTGAAGATCTCGCATTTTTTGGCATAAAGAACATAAATGAATATGAATTCCCAACAGGTGCACCTGAGATGCAGGCAATGCTTGCGGGTGACCTTGATATCGCTTACGTAGGTGCTGCTCCTGTAATATCCGCCCTTAGCAGTGGACTGGATGCAAAGATCGTTGCAGGTGTACAGACACAGGGTTCCAACCTTGTGCT
>JAHYJJ010000176.1:0-2804 GCA_019429165.1 Methanosarcinaceae archaeon
CAGCTTTTTGTAACTTTCCGGCCACAGAGTACACAGAGAGCACAGAGGTTGTAGCAACTTTCTCTCTGTGTACTCTGTGCCCTCTGTGGCTTGAATTACACTTGCAAGAAGTTATATTTATTTTTTTAATGTCACATGTATTTATCTACAGTTCTAAATTATACTTACGGAGTGGTATAAAACGTACGATCGGATTTATTTCGGACATAATACCCATTTTACTCATCATATTAGCAGCAGTTATACCGTCACCAACACCATACATAATAAATGATAATGGAAACAATAACCTCTGCGGATTAAGGGTGTATAAAAAATATTTTATAAGCCGGATCAAATCTATCATGCAATAATTTATAATTCTTTTATGGTAACTTGCCATTCCTACAGACTCTGATTTATTAGAAGTATGATTAATTGATAGCATACACTTTATGCTCCTTACAGGGCCAAATTCAGTAATTCTCCAAATATTATATTTGGATTGTCTGGATTTTGGGGCGTTACTTCACCTAAATTTATGCAAGAGCCAAATAAAATTGTCTGTTCATCCCTTTTAGCAGTTAACACTACATTATATGCTGTATCATTTGAAGAACCTTACGCTGAATTACTGTGAAAAATAGTTTAGTAATAAGTTGTATCACTAGTATTGTCTTCAAGCCCGTATACATTGACATACATGTGTTTTCTGTTCATCATATGCCGTGGCATATTATACATGCTGCAGTCACCGCTTATCCTGGAGTCAAGAGTGTGTAATCAGACGTTGCCAGATATATTACAGATAATATTACGGTAAATATAATACCAAAAAAAGCAAATATTTTCCAAATTCTTTCGTGGATTGCAATTCTTTTTAACACGAAGTTCCTTTTATCGAACGAAGGATTTGGAAAGGGCAGTAGGAATTCAGACCATGCCATGGAAGGATTTTCTTCCTCTTGAGGATATAAATCCCAAACCACCATGTCGAGATACCAAAGAGCATCTTCCACACCATACTATTCATTGGTTGCCAGATGCTTAGATATCTTTCCAATGAGAAAATCAATTACTAGGAAAAGAATACCGATAATATATGTCAGTGCTATAGTTTGTATATTCTCCTCAATGGAGGCAATGGTCGATAAATGAAAGAAAATTATTACTGAATAAAGTGACATAGTGATCCCTATTAGATAAGGGAGAGATGACAAAGTGAATATCCTTTTTCCTTCTTTCCGGATGAGTGGATATCCAGCAGCTATGAATACAACACCGAGGAATATGGCTTCTAAGAATATATTCTCATAAGTCTCAGAAAAAACAATGATGGTTACAGTGCCAAGTAATACCATGATAAAACCTAAAATTGAAATAGTTTTGCCATTCTGACTCAAAGCATGAGGCCACATCAAATTCTGACAGTTCATGAAAAAGTTCTGCGTCCTGGTTTGAAAGCTCTGCATTTTAGTTCGAAAGGAGTGCCTGATGACATTTATGACATCTTCCGAGCTAATCTCATGGGAAATAGTTTCTTCAGGAATGTATTCTACAGATCTGTATGCCTCTTTCTCAATTTTATCTTCCTGGATACTGGTTAAGATCTGCTCAAGATGCCCCATAACACTCACCTTTTCAGTTTCAATTTCGTTTGCAGCAGACATTTCTGCTTTTATGTTCTTTGAATCTTTGATTCCCTCTTTTAATTTCTCAATGGAAAATGGAGAAATTCCTGTTGCTAGATACTTGTAGTAATAATAGAGAATAATTATGTAAAAGAATAAAATGAGGTATACAACAAAAAGCGCCTGGTATATTTCAATTACAATGCGCAATAGTATACTTGCTGTTGGTAAAAATGTTATGAATAATGCTGGCACATATATGCTTCTTTGATCAAAAAGAAGGTTGAAGTACTTCGCCATAAGTATCCACCAAGCAATACCTAGAATTATTAAGCTATAGGGTACCATTTCATAGGGGTGTTGTTCTAAGTACATAAACAGACCCGTGCTGATACTTGTAAGTAAAGCTATAAAAAAAAGAAATTCCCACCATTTTGATGAAGCAACGTTCTGGCTCTCTTTTGGGTAAATGTTGGTAGTATTTTGACTTTGTTCCCTGTTGGATGAATTTTGATTCGTCTTTTTCTCTAACACTTCAAGCTTGTCTATTACCTTTTCTACAGCCAGACGCTGTCTGATGACTTCTTCGATGAAAGGTCGTGTATAAATGACAAAATCTTCAAATTCATCTCCAATCTGTTTAGAAAGCATCCTATTAAGGGAGATTATACGGTATAAGGCAGAGAAACATGAAATTGCGCCATAGGCAAAGGCAACTATAAGTCCCATGCGGAAGATGAAAGCAAAGGTTATGTCAAGACCTTCGGTCTTTAGACCTGAGTAAATGTCGCCAAACAGCACAACAGCACCCGTGACAAGGATGATGGTGCCAATAATAAGGCCTATGTAGGTGCCGGAATCCTGCTGATCTGAAATAACCAATGGTCTTTTTTTAGAGGACACTTCTTTTTTTTTTTCATTCATTGTTATCCAATGTTGGTAGTTACAATTTCGATGAATATTTTTGATAATAACAGTTATATGAGCGTTCTCGGTTATGACTTTTTGCCACAATATACAAACAAAACGAATAAAAGAATAGAATAATATATAGAAATACAATATATACTTTTTGCCACAATATACAAACAAAACGAATAAAAGAGTAGAATAATATATAGAAATACAATATATACTTTTTGATTGAAACGATATTAGCTGTGGAAGAACTGTATTTACCGTATCAACATCCCT
>JAHYJJ010000177.1:0-2797 GCA_019429165.1 Methanosarcinaceae archaeon
ATGGTGTTTACGGATACAATCTGCGCCTTTCCCATGAACCAACTGCAGATGAGATTATAAGTGAACTGAACACCCTCAATCTATCAAAGTACAAAGAAGTGGTATTCACAGGGTTTGGGGAGCCCACGATACGACTGGATGAAATGCTTGAGGTCACACGATGGCTGACTGAGCGCAACGTGACTGTCAGACTTGATACAAATGGACATGCCAACCTCATTAATCCTGACAGGGACGTAGTCTCCGAGTTAAAAGAAGCAGGATTGAGTGCCGTGTCAATAAGTCTTAATGCCGAATCTGAAGAATTGTACAACAAACTATGCAGACCTGTCTATGACAATTCATATCAGGCAATGCTTGATTTCACAAGATCCGCGCTGGATGCAGGAATACAAACAAGGATGACAGTTGTTGGTGTGCCTGAGATCGATATTGAAAAATGTGAACTTATCGCACAGGAAATTGGTGTTGATTTTCATGTGCGACAAAGGAATTCGGTAGAAATAATCGACAGAGGATTTCGGTAGAAATGATCGACAGAGGATTTTGAGATCCTCAATCGATAAAAGATTCTATAGACACTTCAAGTCGTTTTTGGAATATATTTGTACAGGTCATCTCGCTTGGCATCATGCAATCTTTTTCTGATAAGTCCACGAAGCGATCTTGTATCGCCTTTTTTCACAGTCATTGGTGCAATGGTATCAAGCCATTGTCTCCACGGCGCCATCATTCCGAGACTATCAGCAATACCATCAAGTGTCTCATCAAGTTCATCTGGATTTATCTTATCGATCTTGTTCACAGCAACAACAGTATCAATACCCATCTCACGTAAGAAATCGAACATCTCAATATCAATAGGAATCTCGTTCCTACCTTCCCAACGTTTAACTAGATCCAAAAATATTGCACCGTCAACGATCATTACAGCCAGCAAAATTCGTTTGGCATTGTCCTCGATATATTCTACAATCGAATCCTTCACAAAACTTTGACTTTGTTCCTGTACACCGCTCATGAATCCAAACCCTGGCATGTCCGTTATCAGCATGTCTGAATAACGTAAGTGATGGGGAATTAATGTCAAACCCGGACGTTTACCTACCCGTACCTTCTTTTTTCCTGTCAAATCCCTTATAAATGAAGATTTGCCGACATTCGACCTACCAACAAAAATAATCTCAACTTTTGCACCTTCTTCAAGACTCTTACCTTTCTTCATAATATTCACCTTAAGTCGTTTCTTCAATCTACTTCAATTTCTAAATCTTTTCATCCACACTATTTTCAAATCTGCCGATCATATTATCAAAATCACGCAGGAATGCATCAAGTGAATCACGGGGTATCCTTGCACCGGCAGCAAATGCATGACCTCCACCTGTACCCCCATGTTCTTTTGCAACAACACGCAAAGCCCTGTTAATATCGACAAAACCTTTTGAACGGATACTCAAGTCATAAGCGTGCTTTCTTTGCCTGTACTCAGCCGAAATGCCTACTCCTTTTTTACTATATGATGCAGCATATATTGCCGCTTTTGACATATAGCCATTGGCATTAACAACATATCCAAGATTCTCCATAATCTTGACATGTCCTTTTACATACAACCTCAATATTTCTTCTTTTTCAGACGCATCCCTTGCATAATCAAGCAAATGCCCTATCTCCGAAGGGATCTTGTCATGGGACAATGGATTGATCAATTGTCTCTTAAAATCGTAATCACGTCCAACATACGTCAATGCTTGAACAAGAGTTCCTGCCTGAAAATATAGCCCTCTTTTATCCCAGTCGTGGCTCCATTCATTGATCAGGGGTGTGTTATCACAAAAATCACCGATTGCACCGTAAATGGCTATCCTTCGCATATCCCTGCTTAACCTGTCTTCGAGTACCCTGTATGTCAACTCTGATGCACAAGGACCAAGATCATGATAGAACCATTCAGAATCCCAGCAAGCCTTAGGTAGTGGATGGTGGTCAATGTAAATTACATTGGAAACCTTTGCAAGTTCCTCGAGTCTATTGTATAATTCAACACAGGTACGTTCATCAACTGCAATATCACATATTATGATATTTTTATACCCGTCTGTAAATTCCAGTTTTTTGAGAAGATTTACCGGACTTGTGAAATATACATGACCGTCAGGATAGGCGCTCTTTGCAATAGCACCTGCACATACACCATCAGAATCACCATGGGTTAAAATAATGGAATCTGTTTTCATCGTTTTACTAACGTATTTCATGTTATTTTTTCCTTTTATTAGTACCAACGTTGGTAAAAATTATTTTTTTACCTGCAACTGCACCCGCACTTAAAATTGCGAATACAAACCCCAATCCACTAAACCCAGGCAACTCCATCGCCTTTGAAGGCAGGGATTTTACTTTGTCAACCAATGATTGTTCAGTTTCAACCTCTGGCTCTTTAGGCTGTGATGTTTCATTTTCAATTTTTATTTACTGCACAGGTTCGATTTCTTCTGGAATATGTTCTTCAATTACCGATATGATCTGTTTTTTTGATTCTATAATATCACCATATCTCTTTGCATCCATAAATTGTGCTTTTGCTGAAGGTATTGTGATATCCCCAATTCGATCCATCTTTATCGAATATTGCATTGTATAATTTCTCGATGGTTGTAACACCATATCAGCACTTGTTTCACCACTTAATTTTGTTGTACCTGCAGGAATCTCATCTGAAATATAAACATGGGCTGCTCGATCACCTTCATTCCAAACATAAACCGTGATATTTATCACATCATTCAATATT
>JAHYJJ010000178.1:0-2792 GCA_019429165.1 Methanosarcinaceae archaeon
GATTAAGGCACCAAAATTTGATGTGAAAGAATGTATACCTACACAATCTGATGACTTTTAGAAGTTAATTGTATCGATTGATGTCGGTTAGGGTTATTTTTTGGCTTGGTTTTTGTCAAAGATGAGTCGTAATATAGGATATATAAACAGCGTAGGGTCACTTATGGCAGCAATTGTTTTTATCATTTGCATGTGGATTTTAGTAAATAGAAATGCAATAATAGATTGACAATAGTGACAAATAAAATTAATAATAAATCAATTTTGAGTTCTATATAACGCATTTTCCACGTTCCATTGGAACTATTGTCAACTCTGCACCTTCAAACACCTTTTTGAGCGGGTCATTTTCTGCGATCCTGTCCATTGTCAGGGCAACTGATGCAACCTCGGAATGCGGCTGGTTTCCGACTGCTATGTTCCAGTCTGCCAGTTCGTACATTCCGGCAGGTACTTTTTCGGCACCAACCACGATCATAAGTTTGTCACATTCTTTTAGATCATCAACCGCATCCGGCAGGTTGATGCCGTACATAGAAAGATGACAGACCTTACCGCCATCGTCTTTCCATTTTTGAATCTCATGCTTCCAGTTGACATCATTCCTGACATAGAAATCCCCGCCCCAGCGTTGAACTACATCTTCGACATTGGATACAAGTTTTTTATCCTCGGATGCGAGCAGCATACCTTCTGCACCAAGAGCCCGGGCTGTAAGCCCGACGTGTGTTGTAATCCTCTTATCACGTTCAGGACGGTGTCCTATGCGTAGAATGACTATCCGTTTCATGGGAGATTGTAAACCTGCTAAACTATTAAATGGTTTGTTTTGAAAAAATATTGATGGAAAGATTGGTTTGTGTCAATCATGAACATCTGCATAGTTTCCGATTATAGGTATTGCTTCACCACATTCAGGACATGTCCCTTCCTGAGTGACATTATACTCCCCAACATCGAACAATCCTCTTTTGATAAGTAAATTCCCGCAACTATGGCAGTATGTACTCTCATATTTATGTCCGAACACATTTCCGACATAGACATACTGCATCCCTTCCTCTTTTGCAATGTCGTGTGCCATCTCAAGCGTCCTGACAGGAGTTGCAGGAAGGTCCTGCATCTTATAATGTGGTTGGAAGCGTGTAAAATGAAGCGGCGTATCTGCGCCTAGATTGTCATGCACCCACTTTGAAAGCTGCCTGATCTCATCAGCAGAATCATTTCGTGTCGGTATGACAAGATTAATCACCTCAACATGCATCCCAAGTTCCTTTGCAAGTTTAGCAGATTCCAGAACCGGCGCAAGTTTTGCGCTGCATACTTCTTTGTAGAACTCTTCAGTGAATGCCTTGATGTCAACTCTGAAAGCATCCAGATACGGCGATATCTCACGAAGTGCTTCAGGTGTAATGTAACCATTTGTAACATAGATCGTTGCAAGTCCTGCCTCTTTTGCAAGTTTTGCACAATCATAGGTGTATTCATACCAGACGGTAGGTTCGTTGTAGGTCCATGCAATACTTTTTGAACCCGACTCGAGGGCACGTGCAACCGCTTCTTCCGGCATTATCTCAATAGAATGTGCCTGGTCAAGCCCGACCTGTGATATCGTCCAGTTCTGGCAGTGTTTGCACCTGAAATTACACCCAATTGTCCCGAGTGAATACGAAAGTGAACCCGGATAGAAATGGAACAACGGTTTTTTCTCGATCGGGTCAACGGACTCGCTCGAAACAGTACCATAGATCAGTGTGTATAGCGTACCGTCACGGTTCTCACGTACCTTGCAAAATCCTTTTTTACCCGGTACAATAGTGCATCTATGGTTGCATACATGACATAGTACCTTGCCGCCATCAAGTTTACCATAAAGCATAGCTTCTTTGATCAATTTGCCTCTCCCCCTTATTAGTAAATCAATGGTCCCAATAGTAAAAAAACTTAAGCATTATCAAGCCAGACACTGTGTTCATCCATCAGTGATGAAATGAATGTATGCTAAAATCAATTGAATTCAATTGATAGTTGAACATCTATCAGTTGATCGATTTAATCGTATTTATTTTTATCAGAAGTTAATCCATTGATAAAATGGTACCATTGGTAAAGCATAGCAACAAATGCTCCTAAGAAGATTATCTCAGAAATTTCCCAAATATAGTAAGTATTTATATCCGTATTGAATTTCAAGAATCCTGCAAATGCGTTAATCGCAAATGCTACACCTGCAATGGATATATGTATCCAGGTTTCATTCAACACATCTGTATTCAAAAATAATCGGGCACGAATAACACCAACATCAAGTTTTCGAGACATAAACATTATCTGCAAAATTAAAAATAATATGATAAATGCAGCACCAATATTGTAAAGCCAAATGAATGTGGTAACGTAATCCAATTGGGATATAGGCATTAATTACAATCTCCTTATATTAAAATTAATAATTTTTACACAACATCTTGATTCTATTATGTATCAATCAAGATTTATTTATACAATTCCATTAACCGATACAATCATTTAAATTTTGTGGGGAAATATAAATCTACTTTTCAAATATGGGTGGATACATAAAATATGACATTATTAACAATTTATATTTTTCACTAAACAGCCTCAACACCAAAATATCAGGTGGTTTTGTTTGTTGTTTACAGTTTGTTGTTTACAGTTTGTTGTTTACAGTTTGTTGTTTACAGTTTGTTGTTTACAGTTTGTTGTTTACAGTTTGTTGTTTACAGTTTGTTGTTTGGCGTTTCCAACCAATTACAATACATACTAAG
>JAHYJJ010000179.1:0-2778 GCA_019429165.1 Methanosarcinaceae archaeon
CAATCCATCCCCGTCTGCAAGCAAGAAAAAGCATACGATTATTGATATCAGCAGATTTACGAAAAACATTGCGATGCTCTGTGCATAAGAAACAAAACCAATCTTTCCGATAAGAGGCAAGATTGATGTTGAAAAATCCCATGTCAATTGTTGGAGTTGCTTATGGATGCTTTCAGGAAAAGCGATATTCTTTATAAAATCAAACACGTCTCCAATAACCTGACCTTGATTGTTCACAATCCACGTGATCTGGTTAATAATTTCAATTAATCCACTTCCCAGAATGATTATCATCGGAATTACGATAAACATTGTTGCAACAAATGCCCCCATTTTCCTATGTCCTTTAAATTTTAAGTATATCGGACGTGAGATATATGCGAAAACAAGTCCAAGCACAATACCATCTGCAAGTGGTAAAACAATTATGACTGAAACAGCAAGAAGAATGGCAATAGCTATGCTTATTGCGATTTTCCACTTGTAATATATAAGTACAGAAATTCCGTCCGGATTAGTACTTTCCATTGAACACCTGTTAGAGTTTTCACATCCAATTGAATAGTTACTATGATAAGTACAACAGTATTAATAATTCACTCTTTGTATACATTGTTCCTGTTATTTCTCACGATCTTTTGATAATACAGCCAAATTCGGCATAAGTTTGTCAAAATATTTGATTACCACGCAGGCTTCTGTGCATTTTCCACATTTAGTGCATGAATCATCGATCTGCAACCTGACATTCCCATTATTGCCGCCATCACCACCAGTATTGTTGATACGTATCGCATTTACCGGACAAACTTTTATGCATATCCCGCATCCTGTACACTTGTTCACACGCATCAGTTGTTTTGCACAATCTTTAAAAAGCGCAAGCGTCTCTTCTTTTATGTTCGCATTTACCAATATGCTACCTGTTGCGAACATGTTGATGCTGCCCTTATAATAATCATTATCAGCCTCTACCCGAAGCATGCCGAGTTCTTCAGAATAAACATTTTTTCCAATGATATTCATCACATTTGCAGCATCAGTTGTAGATACACCACGTATGATGCCTTCAACCGAAAAGCCACCTGCCTTGCATGGTGATATACCTGAAGTCACGTGTATGCTGAATGCTCCCCCATCACCTCTCCCTACATCTACAGGAGTTATTCCAATGCCAAGTTCCCCTGCAAGTTTCAGCATCTTTGGTGGCAGTTCCTTCCAGCGCCAGAATCCATGTTCTATGAACTCATCGGACAATCCGTGGGATTTCGCCCATTTATGCAGGTAGTTGTTCCATCGATCATACATCTCAGGGTGCAACTCCCCCATTCTCTTGTACTCGGCAGACAATGCTGCCGGACACAGGTGGCATCCGACCCTTTCAAATCCCATGTCGTAGAGAGGATTGTATGCCAATCCTCGCCAGTGGATGTACAGCCAGACCTCGATCGCCCTCCAGTCGCGTATCGGGAATATGTTCAGTTGATCCGGTACGAACGGGTTCATCTCAGATGCAGCAACACGGGCGCGGGAAAATGATTCGTGTTTCCGCTTTCCGTCGATAGTAAGACATACTGCGCCGTTTTTTGCACATTCTTCAATCACATTGCTTGCAGGTGCGAGTTTGCAAACCTTGCAGCACCACCTGAAATCTTTAGCAGGCGGGCCAAAGTTTTCCAGATGCTCCCAAAAGGCTTCACCTGCGTCGGCTTCATGTAAGTCGATATTGTTCTGTTTACAGTAATCCCTTGCAAAATCGATCGTTTCGGGAAACTCAAGACCAGTGTTTACAATGAATGCTTTTACAGGTCTTTTATTGAGCGCACTTTGTGTAAGGTCAAGTACGACAAGACTGTCTTTACCGCCACTGAATGAGACATGTACCGGCAGATCTTTGTGTTGTTTTTGGTTCGCGATGCCTTTGATGGTGTTCATGGCGTTCTTGCCAAGTTGCCTGATATATGGAAGGTTGGCGTTTACGATATCATCCATGTCCGGTATTTTTTCATTCAGGACAGCAGGGTTGCTGTCGATCTTCTTGATCTTCAGGACAGCGCCTTGTGTGGAACTAAAATCTGAACTATCAGTATATGCAGTGCCAAAACCTGTGAGATTTCCCGATACTACAAGAATGGGATCGCCTTTTTTAATGTCATCTGTGTAGTTTTCTATCTGGTCAAAACCAATGTTCTTACCACTGAGATGCCGTGTTGATCTTTTTGTCACAACGGTTTTCTTTTCTGTGTGCGCATGAAGGACTTTTGCACCTTCAGGCAAAAGGTCGAACTTGTAATCCATTATGGATAAATCAAACCGCAAAACTCCGAAATGCAAGCCATCTATAATGACCTCATCGGTCTTGTCATCACCCGGGATCTTGTTCAGCAGGATTATTCTATCGCCGAGAGGGTCGCAGGCGTATTCCGATATCAATTGGTCTGCAAGTATCTTGCGTTCAAATGGTGAACAGAAACGGACATCTGCGGGTTGTGAAAGTTGCAGCCTGATACCGTCGTTTTTACAAGTAAAACATTGCGGCTCGAGAAGTGGAACATTGCATTCATGGCACCAGAATATGTAATCATTTTCGTAATTGACAATATGGTTGCTATGCTTTTTAGAGCGCCTATGCTCTTGCGTTCCTGACTGGGATTTTGGGTTGACAAACTTATTTTGTGTACCCGTTTTGTACTTTTGTGATTGCATTGTGAATGGGATAGTTATTTTTAAACTATAAATATAGATGGCGGTTTGGTGAAAGGTTGGTAACAAGAAAAT
>JAHYJJ010000180.1:0-2766 GCA_019429165.1 Methanosarcinaceae archaeon
GAACATTCACGAGCAATTAATATATGCGAAGTTATATTGGAAGTATTACATTGTAAAATTCAAATTGTACTGATGTAATCTTATAAATCATACAAATTAGATCATACTGATAAAAGGAGCTGAAAACCATCAAATCCATAATACTTGCCGGTGGTTCCGGCACACGCCTGTGGCCACTCAGTCGTGAACAATATCCAAAACAATTCTTAAAACTCGGCGAAACATCACTGTTCCAGGATACTTTTTTAAGGTGTCTTGAGTTATCCGACATATCCGAGATCTTCATAGTTACAAACGAATCACAGAAGTTTTTTGTCATCGGGCAGATCAAAGAACTCGAATATGACATCTCGGCTGATAATGTACTTATCGAACCCAAAGGTAGGAATACCCTCCCTGCAATCTGTTTTGGAATGCGAGAGATCAATAGACGATTTGGCAGATCTATTGTTGGTGTTTTTTCATCAGACCACATACTCGACAAAAAAGCAATGGAAACAATCGTCAGTGCAGAGAATTTGGCATCTGATCACCTCGTGACCTTTGGAATTGTACCCACATCACCACATACAGGTTATGGATACGTAAAATCTGCAAAGGCGATTGATGTTGGTTACAAGGTTTCTGATTTTATGGAAAAGCCTAACCTTGAGAATGCTAAAAAATATATCGAACAAGGGTGCATATGGAACAGCGGAATGTTCCTTTTCGATACCGATATATTCTTTACTGAATTGAAAGAGCATGCTCCTGAAATTTTTGAAGCATTTGACATGACAAGTGATATGCCGCTTGATATCAAAAATATTTACCTGAACCTGCCGTCTATCTCAATAGACTACGGAATCATGGAGAAATCCAGCCGTGTGGCTGTTGTCAAACTTGACCACAAATGGAGCGACCTCGGTAATTTCGATGCGTTGTATGACGAAAATGAAAAAGATGAGCAAGGGAACGTTGTTTACGATTGTGATGATGTCCTGATCAATTCTACTGACAATTTGATATACTCAAAACCGAACAAGATCGTTTCACTGATCGATATTAACGATATGGTTGTTGTTGATACACCTGATGCACTGCTTGTATGCCCTCGAAAGAGCAGTCAGAAAGTGAAGGATGTCGTTACTGCACTCAAGGATGCGAATGATGAACGTGCACAATTCCAGCAGACCGTGTACCGACCATGGGGTTCGTATACTATCCTTGAGAGTTCAGAAAGGCACAAGATCAAGAACATAATGGTCATGCCGGGAAGGACCCTTAGTTTACAGATGCATCACCATCGCAGTGAGCACTGGGTTGTTGTTAAGGGTATGGCGTGTGTGCAGGTTAATGGAAAACAGCAATTCTTGCGGCAGGGTGAGAGTACATTTATACGATCTGGAGAGAAGCACCGGCTTTCAAATCATGGGAAGATTCTGCTTGAGATCATTGAGGTGCAACTTGGAGAAAGTGTTGATGAGGATGATATTGTTCGGTTCGATGATGAGTATGGGCGGGTTTGATAGGAATTAATGAGATTGAATATGATCAAAATATTGCTTGATGCAGATGCATCCATTAAGTTGACAAAAATTAATCTTATTGGAATACTTGCAACTGGTTTCGAAATTCTTTTGACCTCTGAGGTTTATGACGAACATGTAACCGCTGGTTTAAAGAAAGATTATAATGATGCGAAAGTGATAAAAACACTTATTGACAATAGAAATATCACTGTTGTGAAAGTCGCTAAAAGGTCATCGGTCCATGATAATTTTAGATTGGGACGAGGTGAGACAAGTATTATGAATTATTGTTTAACGAACAATGTTGATATGATCGTTTCTGATGATGAGGCATTCCTAAAAATACTGGATAAATATGATGTTATTTTCACACCGGTGGCTGGTGCTGTTTTAATGAGTGTTGTACATGGTTTGATCAACAAAGAGAAAGGTCTTAAGTATTTAGAATCATTAAAACCTATGATAAGAGATGAACATATGTTCTACATAAAAAGTAAGATCGAGGATTTGTGATGAGTATTACAATCGATATACCAAAGAATATAGATCGTATTTTAGATATGCGCTCACGTGAACAACATGTTGACAAGGTCTCAGTGTTAAAACAGATGTTGTGGAATGGTGTGGAATCCTATCTTGCCGATCAATATTCCAGCGGTGAGATTAGCAAAGATAAATTGGCAGAGCTGCTTGGTCTGGATATATATGATGTGAATGAACTCTTGGAAAAGCATCACGTTAAGGCTAGCATTAGTTATGAAAGGTTTACAAAGGGAATTGATCTTGCCGAGAAAACCGGCGAATATAAATAGATATTTGTTACTGTTTAAACATATTTACCCATTCATAAGTCTGCCCTCCCTATCTGGATAATTTCAATCTCATCTTTCATGATGAGTATGGGCGGGTCTGATATCGCAAATTGCTACATTTGCCAAGGTTACATCAAATTTATAATGAACATTTAAAGATATAACTAACTTTAGGAAATTAGTATGAGTGAAAATATAATAGAAAAACGACCATCTGCTAAAATATTGGTCACCGGTGGAGCGGGTTTTATTGGAAGTCATATAGTTGATAGGTTGATGGATACGGGATGCGAGGTCGTTGTGTTTGACAACCTTAGTTCCGGGAAGATGGAGTTCATTGAACATCATCTCGATAAAGCAAATTTTTCGCTCATCAAAGGTGACCTGCTAAACACCGATGAGATCGATGCAGCATGCTGTGGTGTTGATCTTGTGTACCATGC
>JAHYJJ010000014.1:0-21145 GCA_019429165.1 Methanosarcinaceae archaeon
GCAGGAACTTCTTGAAATGATATATGATTCACTTGCCGCAGGAGGTAAAGGTGTTTCGATCGGCAGGAACGTATTCCAATCTGATGACCCTGCTGCACTTGTTTCAAGGATCTCGAAGATCGTACATCGTGGAATGACAGCCGAAGAAGCGATGCAAGATCGATCTTAAGGTTAAAGTTAAAGTTAAAGTTAAAGTTAAAGTTAAAGTTAAAGTTAAAGTTAAGAAAATCGAAATTAATAATCAATTTCAAATGTGTGGGAGACTAAAAATCAAATATCCCGCACATCTCTTTTAGGTCTTCACTTCTTTCTTTTGACAAACGTTCTGAAACAGTCTGAAGCAATATTCCAATATGTGATTTTTGCACGCAGTTAAGACATTCCATCCCATCGAATATCAGACCAACAATATATTCCAGTTCCTGCTCCGTAAGTCTGGAGAGCCGTTCTTTAAAATCATCGTCCGAACTTGAATACCTGTTTGAAACGGGTGGTAAGATAGAACGATATGCAGGATGAGAAGAAGAGCATGAATCGTCTGTCAATTCAGGAACAAGTTTATGCATAATCTGCAGGTCAGTGTCAGATAATTTTCTTGCCATACATACTAACCTGAATCTCATTATTGATAAATGTTGCAGATACTAAAATTCAAGATTTAATTATTTGAAAAAAAATTCCAACAACAAATAGGTAGAAAGATTGGGGGGTAATTAAATGAAGCAAGACATTGTGTTGGAATGACATAAAAAATCTTATAGGTGGTACGATATGATTTTTTTGTTTCGTTTTTTATCTTGCTTCAAATACCCATATGTGGGCACATATAGATATAGTTTATGTCCACACATTTGACACATCATGGCCACATGACATCTGACATGATAAAACATATAAAACATATAAAACAAAAAACATTAAAATATTTCGACACAATTAAATGTAATGGAAATATCGATGATTTATCACTATTATAACCAATTATTCAACTTATGAGGCTTCATCATGGACAAATACGAGAAAGTTATTGAACTGGCAAAACGGCGCGGTTTTTTATGGAACTCCTTTGAATTATACGGCGGAGCAGCAGGTTTTTATGACTACGGACCACTTGGCAGCACCCTTAAACGACGGATCGAACAGATATGGCGCGATTTGTACGTCATCCATGAAGGATTCATGGAAATCGAGACACCGACCATAGGTATCGAAGATGTTTTTGTGGCATCCGGTCATGTTGGCGGTTTTTCCGACCCACTCTGCGAATGCAAAAAATGTGGAGAAGCATTCAGGGCAGACCATCTAGTAGACAATATAGTAGAGGTTGCGGATGCACTGAGCAACACCGAACTGGACACGATCATCAAGGACAACGATATCAAATGCCCGGAATGTGGCGGAGATCTTGGTGACGCATATGAGTTCAACCTGATGTTCCAAACCGCAATCGGACCCGGTGGAGGGCGACCGGGCTACATGCGCCCCGAAACCGCACAGGGAATGTTCGTCAATTTCCAGAGACTCTTAAAATTCTACCGCGATAAACTCCCATTCGGAGCAACCCAGATCGGAAAATCATACCGCAACGAGATCTCACCCCGGCAGGGTGTTATCAGGCTAAGGGAATTCACGCAGGCAGAGGCAGAGATATTCATTGACCCGCGCGATAAGACACACCCAAATATCGAGCGATTCGCAGACACAACCCTGAACCTATACTCCCAGGAAGGACAGGAAAGTGGCACTGTTGAACAGATCACAATTGGCGATGCACTCGAACAGGGGATCATTGCCCATGAATTTCTGGCATACCATGTCGCACTTACAAACCATTTCCTGCAGCGCATCGGCATCTCCTCCGAACACCTGAGATTCAGGCAGCATAAGAAGAATGAGATGGCACACTATGCCATTGACTGCTGGGATGCAGAGATCGAGACAGACAGGTTCGGATGGATCGAGGTAGTCGGCATCGCAGACAGGACAGACTATGACCTTAATGCGCATGCAAAGACCAGCAAGACAGAACTTTCCGTATACATCGAGTATGATGAACCAAAGATGGTCACAAGTTTTGTAGTGAAACCTAATATGGGCAAACTTGGACCCATCTTCAAAGGAAAGGCAAAGGTAATCGCAGATGCTCTCAAAGCCATGACACAAAAAGAACTCGAACAGGATAAGATTACGGTTATAGTAGATGGCGAAGAGTTTATTGTATCATCAAACCTTGTAGAATTTGCAGAGGAAACCGTAAAAGTCAGCGGTGAAAACATTGTGCCACACGTAATCGAGCCATCTTTCGGTATTGACAGGATACTTTACTGCACAATGGAACATGCATTCAATGAAGAGATAGTCAAAGCACAAGAAGAAGAAAATAACAACGAACCTGAAGAAGAGAGCAGGGTCGTGTTCAAACTCAAGAGTGAAGTTGCACCTGTCCAGGTTGCTGTTCTGCCACTTATTACAAAGAACGAATTAATAACTCCTGCAAAAAACATCGTTGCACTGATCCGCAATCGAGGATTGCTGGTATCCTATGACGATTCCGGCACAATTGGCAGACGCTATCGCCGAAATGACGAGATAGGTACGCCATATTCCATAACTATCGATTATGACTCACTTAATGACAAATCTGTGACGATCCGTGACCGCGATTCCATGAATCAGGTACGCACACCAATTGAAGACATAGAGAACGTGATCTATAGACTTGTGTACGAGGGCAAAGAGTTCAGGACTGCAGGTACGCGAGTTCAATAGATGAATGGTACATGTGTTTGGGTAATTTTGACACCATGTCAATCGCCGTAGGCGGCATATTCCACACATTGTGACAAAATACCTCAATCTGACGAATTAATCTGTTTTACAACAAATGTAAAATATACCAAAATATACCAAAATATACCAAAATATACCAAAATATACCAAAATATACCAAAATATACCACGAAAAAATTTTCGATAATGTTCAGATTGATTCAGTGTGCATATTTTCACAAATTATATTTGCCGCGTGAACGTTCATATCGTCAATGTCATATCGTTCGCATCAGTGATACGGAAACGCGCCGCCTGCGGCGGTTGCATTGGTTTTAGTTTCAAACAATCAATCTTATTTACGCAGATATACCACATCTATACAAATACGATGAATGGCAAAACCAAAACCCGAATACTTTCACCCCACTTGCCACAAGTTTAAAAGGTGTAAGGTCATATTTGTATGCGCAATAAAGATATACAATACACCATGACGACCTACATCAAGCATTCGTTGATCAAACCGGATACTGTCGAGCAGAGGCTTTACCAGTTAAACCTTGCAGGCACTGCACTCTCCGCATCCAGTCTTGTAGTCCTCCCGACCGGACTTGGCAAGACTATAATCGCTCTTTTGGTCATTGTATCAAGGCTTGAGAAGATAGGGGGCAAGGTGTTGATATTATCCCCGACAAAACCACTTGTTGAGCAACATGCATCTTTTTTGAAAAAAGCCCTATTGCTACCAGAAGAGGAGATACTGACATTTACAGGCAGCCTGCCCCCGGCAACACGTGAAGAGATGTGGAAAACTGGAAAGGTTATTGTGTCCACGCCGCAGGTTATCGAGAATGATCTGCTCACAAAAAGGATCGACCTGAGTGACGTATCACACATAACCTTTGACGAAGCACACAGGGCAGTTGGAAATTATGCATACACATACATTGCAGAGAAATATTTTGAACAGGCACAAAATCCACTCATTTTAGGAATAACTGCAAGTCCTGGCAGTAAAAATGAGAAAATAAATGAGGTTTGTGAGGCACTTCACGTACGATCAGTCGCTGTGAAAACTGAAACCGACAGTGATGTTGCGCCTTATGTTTATGAGAAGGAGATCGAGTGGAAACGTGTTAAACTCCCTGATGAACTAAAAGAACTGAAAAGTTTGCTGGAGAAGGTCCTGGATGACAGGTTCACCAAATTGTCTGAACTCGGGTTTAACGTGCAGAATCAAAAAAATGCCTCAAAACGTGACCTTCTAGCACTCCAAAAGCAACTACAATCCCAACTGCGCGGCGATGGAAATCCTGCGGTGTATGGTGCAATATCCATACTTGCAGAGATACTCAAGGTCAACCATGCGGTGGAAGTGGTAGAGACACAGGGTATTGAGGCACTTTTAAAGTACATGGAACGGCTTAACAATGAAGCATATTCAAAAAGCGGTAGCAAAGCATCCAAACGACTTGCTAATGACCTGTATATTCAACAGGTTTCACACAGAGTAAAGGAATGCGCGACAGAGCATCCCAAACTGGAGAAGGTGCGACAGATCGTCAAAGAAGAACTTGAAGGCAATCCAGACTCGCGCGTGATCGTGTTCACAAATTATCGCGACACTGCCGAGATCGTCACAAACGCATTATCAGAAATAGAAGGCGTGCATCCGATCAGGTTTGTGGGTCAAGCATCAAAATATAAGGACAAGGGATTGAACCAAAAGCAACAGGTTGAGATTATCGAGAAATTCAAGGACGGCGAATACAATACCCTTGTTGCCACATCGGTTGCAGAGGAGGGATTGGACATTCCGGCAACTGACCTTGTGCTGTTCTATGAACCTGTGCCTTCAGAGATCCGGAGCATACAGAGAAAAGGACGGACAGGCAGAAAACATAAAGGACGTGTTGTTGTACTTATCACAAAAGACACGCGGGATGAAGCATACTACTGGAGCAGCAACCATAAAGAGCGCAGGATGCAGTCAAATATGCGCCAAATGCAGGATGATATTAGTGTGCGCAAGTCTGAGTATGAAGATGATATTATGGAATCTGACATATCCGATAAAGAAGATCAGAAGAGACTCTCTGAATTCGATTCCGAATCATTGACCATAATAATTGACCAGCGCGAGATGAGGAGCACTGTTGCGCGCACACTTGATAAATTAGGTGTTAATGTTGTGTTCAAAACACTTGAAGTTGGAGATTATGTATTAAGCGACAGGCTTGCAGTCGAACGCAAGAGCGTTGAAGATTTTACCAGTTCACTTATCGACTCCCAGCGCAATATTTTCACCCAAATTTCAAACCTTGCGCGCACCTATGACAAACCTGCGCTCATAATTGAAGGTGAAGGTTTGTTCACAGCCAGACAGCTTAATCCGAATGCGATACATGGAACACTTGCATCGCTTGCAATTGACTTTGGTGTGTCCATATTCTACACGCGCGATGCGGAAGATACAGCATCACTTCTCAAGGTTATCGCAAAACGAGAACAGATCGATGAAAAACGGGAAGTTAGCGCACACGGTAAAAAATCATCACGCCTGCTCTCAGAACAACAGGAATATGTAGTGTCTGCGATCTCGGAGATAGGACCAAAAGCTGCACGCAGCCTGCTAAAGCATTTCGGTTCAGTGGAAGCAGTCATAAAAGCCGACTACGATGAACTACTAAACGTTAAACTTATTGGACCAAAGACCGCAGCCCGCATCAGAGAGGTTGTGGAAAGTGAGTATAAGGCATGATCCACAAAAAAACAGTTATGCGAGGTTCTTTAATTGTTCAATAACATCAAGTCCACGTTCAATGAGATCCAGCTGTTCAGAAATACGGCGCGGATCTGTTTCATCCTGCATGGAATTAGCAATATCGGTTATCTTTTTTAATATGAGTTCTTCAAGTGGCAACATCACACCACTGGATACAACAGCCTTTGGAGCGCTTATTTTTTGAGACTCATGTCTTGACTGTGGTGCCGATGTCGAAGCAGAGATTGTAGGAGTCATAGGAACTTGCGCTGACTGACCCTCTTCCCTCACATTACACACCGGGCATATCACATTACCATGATAGCGAAACTTTGGTGAACCGCAGGTGTTGCAGTGTTCTGCAAGCATTGTTCCGCCAAGTTCGAGCATTTTTGAGATCTTTCTTACCTGTTCGTCATCAGAATTCATGATTATCCTCTTTATTAAAGTGATAGACTTATATGAACGAAAGTCTTTTTATAACATACAATTACTTAAAGATGCCTTAAGTAATACTCGTTTTAAAATTTCACGTTCTATTAATCCTAAGGTGATTCAAATGTCAGTAAATCCTCAAGAAGTTATCAAGCAATCCATACAAGTCTTAGACCACATCGCAAACGACAACTCAGTGCCAAGAAATATACGACGCTCTGCAAATGAAATCCTGGCTACACTTCGAAAGGAAGATGAACCATTGTTTATGCGCACATCATCCTGCATATCCATCCTTGAAGATATCAGCAATGATCCGAATATTCCACTCCATACAAGAACACTTATCTGGAATGTTGCAAGCCAACTTGAAACAATCCCTGTGGATGAGTAATATTTGAATTTCGGAGTGTTTTCACTCCGATTCAGGACATTCCCGCACAATGTGGATATTGGAGAATGTAATATAGTGTTTTAAACCGGCATGTTCCCCATCGATCGGAACAAACTTGACAAAACCATCTTCGATTTTGATGTCTTCTACGATTGAAATCCAGGTATCATGTGACCTATTTCCGTCATCATCCACATACCCTTTTGATTCTATTATATATTTACGAGCCATATTTCATCACAATTCCATATAAAGATAGCAATCCATATAAAAGATTGTGAATGATACACACTTGTTATGATTAATGAAATTGCAGCAGATATACAGCGAAATTTTGAAGCAAAAGATAAAGCACGTGAATCCGGCTTGAGCCTGTCGCGCGAGGTAGTCCGCACCTGTGGCACGGCAATACGCCACATCCACAGAGGAGATATTGACAAGGCTGCAATATTACTCAAAAATGCACGAGATACTCTTAAAGATATCGAGTTGCAACTTGCAGACCATCCTGATATATATTTCAGCGGGTTCGTAGAACATGCCCAGCAAGAATTTGTAGAATGTGCCATCCTACATCAACTGTTGACCAAAGAGAAAGATAGCGCTATTGATAACAATAGCAATAGCGATACCCTGCCCTCGCCACAAGAACTTGGTGTTACATATGCAGCATACCTTAATGGTCTTGGGGATGTGGTAGGAGAACTTCGACGACACATACTTGATCTTATCAGGCAGGACATGCCACAGTATGGAGACCGGTTTTTAGACATCATGGATGATATATATTCAACACTAATGATGTTCGATTATCCTGATGCCATCACACGCGGACTTCGGCGAAAGAGCGATGTAGCAAGGTCTTTGATCGAACGGACACGCGGTGACCTGACCAATGCGATACGACAGCAGAAACTTGAACAAAGCATGAAAGAATTCGAATCACGATTTGAATGATGGACAC
Source organism: Methanosarcinaceae archaeon (assembly GCA_019429165.1). GTDB lineage: Archaea > Halobacteriota > Methanosarcinia > Methanosarcinales > Methanosarcinaceae > Methanovorans. The sequence continues at coordinate 7,330 of JAHYJJ010000014.1, forward strand.
AAAAATATACAAATATCATACAAACTTGACAATTACCTTATAACAATTACAAACAATGGGGACTTACAATGAAATTTGATCCTGAAGAAATAAAAAAAGCGGCAAAAATGAATTTTAATGCTGCATGGAATATGGGAACCGAACTGATACACAGATCAACCCCGGATGAACAATACCCCCGCACATCTATTGCTTTTGGAAAAGCACATCCTGTGTATGATACGATCGCAAAGATGCGGGAAGCATATCTGCGCATGGGATTTGAAGAGATGATGAACCCTCTTATTGTGGACGAGCGAGAGGTACACAAGCAGTTCGGACACGAGGCTCTTGCAGTGCTTGACAGGTGTTTCTATCTTGCAGGATTGCCGCGCCCGAATGTAGGGATATCGGATGAGCGTATCGATCAGATCAAGAAAATGCTTGGCGATATTGGTGATGAGGGGATTGATGTTGTTCGCAAGGTATTACATTCATACAAAAAGGGTGAAGTCGAAGGCGACGATCTTGTTCCTGAGATCGCAGGAAAACTGGAAGTCTCCGATTCTCTGGTCGTTGAGATGATCGATCAGGTATTTCCTGAGTTCAAAGAACTTGTAGCGCAATCATCAGGCAAGACCCTTCGAAGCCACATGACATCAGGGTGGTTCATCTCGCTTGAGTCTGTGCTTGAACGCAATAATCCACCGTTCCGATTCTTCTCTATCGACCGCTGTTTCAGGAGAGAACAGCAGGAAGATGCTTCAAGGCTTATGACTTATTATTCCGCATCCTGTGTCATCATGGATGAAAATGTTACAGTCGATCATGGAAAGGCTGTGGCACAGGGACTGCTGTCCCAGTTCGGGTTCGAAAAATTCCAGTTCAGACCTGATGAGAAACGCAGCAAATACTATGTTCCTGACACTCAGATCGAAGTGTTCGCATTCCACCCAAAACTTGTTGGCTCGAAAACAAAATACTCTGATGGCTGGATAGAGGTCGCAACATTTGGCATCTATTCCCCCACAGCGCTCGCGCAGTACAACATACCATATCCTGTGATGAACCTCGGACTCGGGGTTGAACGGCTTGCTATGATACTCCACGATGCTACAGATGTACGTGCACTAACATATCCGCAAATCGCGCAGTACTCCGAATGGAAGATGAAGGACAATGAACTTGCAAAGATGGTGTTTATCGATAAAAGACCAATAACATCTGAAGGACAGGAGATCGCAGAGGCAATCGTGAAGCAGTGTGAACTGCACAGTTCCGAGCCAAGCCCATGTGAATTTGCGGCATGGGAAGGAAATATCGGCGACAAGTCTGTGAAAGTTGCAGTCATCGAGCCGGAAGAGGATACTAAACTGTGTGGCCCTGCTACCTTTAACGAGGTTCTGGCATTCGAGAATGATATACTTGGATTGCCAAACCAGAAGAAATGGCAAAAGGCATTTGACAATGATTCTGCGCGCACAGGAATCAGATTCATAGACGCATTTGCAGCGCAGGCAGCGTTTGAGATCGAAGAAGCGGTCGCAAGCGGTGAATCCGAATGGGAGACGCGGGCACGGATCATCAAAGTCCCGTCCGAGATCAATATTAAACTTGAGCCTCTTGCCCAGCGTTATATTACAAGTAACAATAAGAAGATCGATATTCGCGGACCTGTGTTTACCACGGTGAGAGCCGAGATTGGATGAATCAAGAGTTGATAAAATGTGTGCGCCAACATTTAAAAACATCGCAAACCTGATGGATATCGGTGAGCCGGTTTGCGTGACATTTGATGAGTGTGAAGTTGGCGAGTCATCCGACCTGCTGTACTGCGAGATGATACAAAAAGCGCGGCATGGCGAGAGTTTTTCCGTGTCGGCACAGATTTGTCTCGTGGGTGCGTATGTCCTTGGTGCATCCTATGGTGCCCCGCATGACTATTACTTAAAATCCGGCAGGTATGTTGACATGCATGCGGCACGATGCGCGTCTGAGTCACTTCCAAGAGTTGTGAAACCGTATCGATCGATAAGGATCGAGCCTCTATCAAAGAATAAAGGATCATTCGACGTGCTTATACTATATCTGACACCTGAAAAAGCCATGCGCATCGTGCAAGCATATTCATACACAAGCGGCGCACGGGTTGTTATAGATACACTCGGCGCGGCATCGGTGTGCGGAGACTGTACGGCACTGGCTCTTGAGAAGGGGATGGGATTATCCTTTGGATGTAAGGGGTCGCGCAAACACAGTGGGTATTCTGATGATGAAGTGCCGCTCGGAATTGCAACGGAATTTATCGAAAATATAGAAAAGGGATTGAAAGAAATCCCCCAAACATGGGATTAATTTCCATTACAAAAAAATAAGATGAAATTTACCGTGCTTCATACTGCGATGTTTTATCGACGATGACGCGCATAACTTCTCCGACCTCATTGCACAAAACCTTGGTTATACGCGTAATATGCCTGGGCTCCAACTGGATCCTTGCCATTGTCATCTCTCGTTCCTCATAGAACACCTCATTACTTTGAAGAATCCTGTGTGTCGATATCTGATGCTTCAACACCCTTGCAAGAACACCCACCGTACCGCCGGTAACATCCTGCGCACTTGCATGTGTAATAAATACATAATCACCTGCATTGACCTTTAGTACAGCAAAGAAATTTTGTGGGCTTCTTATCTCAATTGTCCGCAAAACATGATTTTTGAGTTCTTTCATTACATTATCAGATATTCCGGTTAATGCAACACATTCCATGATATCACCTTTTTTTACACCATATATTTTATAAATGTGTGGTGTGAGTTAACGCAAACGAAGTGAGCGTTTTCTCGCACTATTACCCATACATTGGGAACTCTTTCCTTGGCGTCACCGATTGCTCTGATGTCCTGACATCCTCGGCAAGTTTTTGCATCTCAACCTCTATTTGTTCTGCCTGCTCGATAAGGCTATCCGTATCAATTGAAAGTCCATATAACGAATTCAAAACTTCAATGACCACGACTGCTGCCCTTGGATCGGGGTTCTGGCTCTGTGTAGCGCCAAGAAGACTTATTCCAGGGATCTCATTCACAAGACACTCGCCCATGACGCTACCGGAGATGCCCGATATCGTACCCATCTGAAAAAGCTCGACCTTGTCCCTGATCTTATCAAGCATTATAGTATCCGTTGCCGCACCAAATACCTTACGTTCTTCGCCCATTGTCGCAATTCCGGCTATTGACACGATCTCTTTGACGTTTATGGATTTCGCCCACTCAACAAGAGCCTTGCTAACATCATAAGAAACAGAAGGGTTGATAGGTATATCGGATACCACTATTATCAAATTATGTTCTACACTCTCATATATCCTGACAGGCATATTTATGAGACCTTCATATAATACAGCGATCGGAGGGAAGTATCTTGAATCTATCGAGCCGATATAAGTCATACCCAACTCATCGATCATCTGCTGACTTGCAATATTCCCAACAAGACCGATGCCAGGAAAACCTTCTATTAACACCGGATTTTCGGATTGGATATCTTTTGTGACGATTTTTACATCACCATCATCATAATCTGTATCTGACAAATTACCACCTTATGCACAATTATATTATCTCTTACTTTATTAAATAATAAAATTCTCATAGATAAGTACATCGATTCATCATGAACAACATGTAAAAATGAAAGAATATATAGATGTAAATCCAATCAAATATACTAAACATAAATGCAATACAAGAGGATTTAACATGGAAAGATCAATCATATATTTTGACGATGTCGGCAAACAGAATACCGACGAACTTGTCAGTGCAACAGTAAAACGAGCAGAAGAACTTGGAATTAAACACGTAGTCGTTGCCAGCACAGGTGGCGCTACTGCGATCAAGATGGCGCAGGCACTCAAGGGCAAGGATGTAAAGGTAATATCCGTGACCCATCAATACGGGCTGCGTGAAGGCGGTAAATGGGAAATGGACGATGCGAATCTCAAGACGCTGGAAGATCTGGGCGCAGTTGTTACCACGCAGTCGCATATGTTTTCAGGCGTGGAGCGCGCGATCTCAAAAAGACTTGGTGGTGCCAGCCGTATCGATGTCATCTCTGATACCCTGCGCGCGGTCTTTGGCAAAGGATTCAAGGTTGCACTTGAAGTCACAATGATGGCAGCAGATTCGGGACATATCCCTGTTTCAAGTGATACAGAGATCATCGCGATCGGTGGCACAAGGCAAGGTGCAGATGTTGCACTTGTGGTACGACCAGCACATTCCCATGAATTTTTCAGCATGCAGGTTCGCGAAATAATTGCCATGCCGCGCGCGAAGGAAGATTAAGGATCAAGTCGCGAAAAATATATGACTACACAGTGACAATCTCTATTTACTAACAAAGGGAGTGGGTAAATGAAAGATATACAAATATCTGCAGATTCTACAGGATCAGACCTTGAACCGATAGTGAAAGCAATCCATGAATTGACAGGATTGCCGACCACTGCACGCAGTTTAAACAAAATGGGCATCCGCATGGAAAAAGGAAAAGTGCAGGATGCTGAATACACAGGTCCAATACTGGAAGAAGTGTTACGCACCAATAAGACCACGCGTCGCGTGCCGAATGAAGGTGCATATAAAGGCATGCCGGTTGTAGTATCACCCATCAGGAACGAAGATGGAAAAGTCATTTGCGTAATTGGTTTAGTAGATATCGTTGGCGCCATAGACATCTCAAGCACATTCAGTGAATACCCGGGAGTCATTGCAGAAGTCGAGGCTGCTAAAAAGCGAAATCGGTGATTACCCAAAATCATTATATGCAATCGTAATTAGTTACAGTTGATGAAAATTGATCTCAGAGAAACCATTCATCTTGTTGCATCACTTGTAGTGTTGACGGTAGCATTTGCATATCCGTCAACTGACTTAACCTTTTTATCTATAATTGCACTTAGTGTTGGCACTGGATTCATACTTCATGAACTCGGGCACAAGTTCACAGCCCAGCATTATGGTTATTCTGCAGTATATGAAGCAAGTCCAATGGGACTGTTGCTTGCTATTTTTTTAAAATTGGTTACTGGGATTGTGTTCGCCGCACCCGGTGCGGTCATGATACGAAAACGCCAGTCGTATTATAGTACAGACGATGAAAGATATTATGACATACTCACACAATCAAAGGAAACATGGAAGATCGCACTGGCAGGTCCAATGGTCAATGTGGCGCTTGCGGTTGTATTTATTGCAATGTTAATATTATTTAGCTCAGACTCTGGGCTTATGAAAAATATGGGTTTTTACGGCGCATACGTAAACATTTTTCTTGCAGGATTCAATATGATCCCATTTGGGCCGCTTGACGGCGCAAAGGTCTTTAAACACAATCCTGTTATATGGGGATTTGTAGGACTGCCTCTGGTGTTGATGTTCCTGATCCTATCAGGATTCCTCTGACACTTACACTTTTACGGATGTGTCTCGATCATTGACATCATCCACCATATCGTCAATTGTATCATCAACATGTTCTGGTGTCGCAATTACACCCCTCTTTTCAGCAGATTTCAGAAAATATGCAGATTTCAGAAAATATGCCGTAAGAGCCACAACGAAAACAAAAAACAGTGCACCAATCTCAAAAGCGGTTATTGTATTCATGGATCAGTTGTGAAAAAAAAGTAAAGATAAAAGTAAGAACGAGAAAACGCTCACTTTGTTCGCATCAACTTGGACTACATAATCTTATAGATTATATACAACAAGAAAATGCTCACTTCGTTCGCATTAACTTGGACTACATAATCTTATAGATTATATACAATAAAAAAATAAGTGCCCCAATGGGACACTTTACTGTGGTTTTTCGTACAATTTAGTCTTTCTTACAATATTGCCTTTCTTTGAGTGACCCAGTCTGAAGACCGTATCATTGGATTTCTCGATCTCTCTTGCATCGATTGCAAGTTGTGCTGCTGCGCGCATCATCTCATGACCTGTTGCAGTTGTAAGTGTTACCTGCTCGATGTCTTTCATCATGAAGCATGCAGGGAAGTTGATCTGTGCAACCTTGTCAGCCATATGCAATGCAGCAAGTGCTTTTGCTTTTGCGTATGGGTTTGAGAATCCTGCACTCTCAATACATTTCTCAGGTTTTGCGAGAATGTGTGGAAGTTCGAGATCCTTGCCGGATTTACCCGCATCAACCTGTGCACCCACATCATCCAATGCTTCCTGAATAAGTCTTACAACACCACATGTTGAAAGAACTTTCATTGCATCAGAGTTGAATGAAGCCATCTCAACAGGGTCGAGGAACTCGGTCTTTGCACCAATCAGCGGATCAACAGTCATAATGATGTAACCAAAGCCTGCATCTTCGAGTGCCTGGCGGTCATCCTTCTTTGTAGGTCCATCAGAAATGACGATACATGGTACATCTTTATACAGTTCTCGTGCAGCGGTTGGTCCCGGTGCACTTGAATTTGGACTGATCATGACATAGAAGTCAGCATCCCATTTCTTGAGGTGTTCTGTTTGTGCAGCTTCAGCTTTACCCATCTTTGGACCAGTTCCAAAAACACGGATCTCGATGCCTTCTCTTGCTGCAATCTCATCCTGAATCAAGTCAATAACCTGACTCATCCCTAAATTTCCCAATTTTATAAATCCTATTTTAGCCATTTTGGATCACATAATAAGATTACCAGTGTTGCTTATATTATTTTTGGAATTGATCCGCCATGAATTGCTATGAAATGTGTGCTTTTTGTAGACCAAGACAACCATCCGGTCCGAAAGGGTTAAAAGTGATGGGATTTATTTCAATCCAGTCCTAATACAGTAAATGCTATTTCATTATTAGGAGTACCAAAAATTAGGTTTGATTGCGTGAACTGTACCAGTAACTATTCTAGATCCGGATTTGCAAAGGTGATTGTTTTCGATATGGATAGCACACTTATTGATGCTGAGACCATTGATGAACTTGCAGGAGCTGCCGGTGTTGCGGAAAAGGTTACTGAGATCACAAACCTCGCCATGAACGGTAAATTAGATTATGGCCAGGCACTTTCAGAGAGAGTGAACCTTCTTAAAGGTCTTTCACTTAAAGATGCACAAGAAGCCGTAGATAAAATGCCACTAATGCCAGGTGCAAAAGAACTGGTCAAATACGTGAAAGATGCCGGATATAAGACTGCAATGGTCTCTGGCGGATTCACATTGTCGACCGACCGTATTGGTAAACTCCTTGGAATGGATTATGTGTTTTCAAATGAACTTATACTCAATGGCGGACATTTAACAGGTGAGGTCACAGGTCTTCTTACAAAACAAAACTCAAAAGAGCATGTTTTTGAAGAGATTGCCCGACAAAATGGAGTGAAACCTAATGAATGCGTCGTTATTGGCGATGGTGCTAATGATGTCTGTATTTTCAAAAAAGCAGGATACTCAATTGCATTCAATTCAAAAGAGATCCTGCGCGAATACGCGGATGTTGTTATTACACAAAAAGACCTTAAGGCGGTGATTCCGGTAATCCAGGCATTGGATTAGAGGAATAATTGCCAACGTATCGTGCAAAAGTGAATTTCTGCTCTAGCAAAAATTTGCTTTGGTTATGCAAGGTTACAACTTGTATATGACTGGAAATGCATGAAATACCAGCTTTTTTGCTGGAACGGGAGGATATAAAGAAAATGTTGAAAGAACTAAATGACAAAAAGACAACCCTGAGAGAACAGTCCGAAGAGAGTAAGAACAAACGTAATGACCTTAATGCACAGGCAAGTATCCTGGCAACAAAACGTAATGATCTTAACAAGCGTACAAAGGATCTCATAAACGAAGCGCAGGAATTTAAGAAACTCAGAGACGAAAATAACGAAAAGGTCAAAGAGTGTAAAGAACAGCGCGACGAGATAAATTCCAGAGCTAATGCAATTTTTGCTAAGGCAGAAGCTCTCCGAAAAGATAATAATCTCGGTGGACCGTCCATGAAGGACATTCGCAAAGACATTGACCGGCTGGAATTTTCACAGCAGACAGAAGTGATGACCACAAGCAAGGAACGTGAATTGGTCGGTAAGATCACTGAACTCCAGAAACTGTACAATTCCAAAAAAGCCGAGATCGATGATAACACTGAGCTTAAAACCGTTCTTGATGAAGCACAGGCTATTCGAGATGAAGCTTCTATTTTCCACACAACCCTGTCCGAATATGCACAAAAAGCACAGGAAAGTCATGACAAAATGATTTCCACTTTCAAGGAAGCAGACACGGTACGTGCAGAATCAGATGCAGCTCACAAGGAATTCGTAAAAGTGCAGGAAGAGGCAGATGAACATCACAAGAAATTCATCGCTGCACAAAAAGAGATACGTGACATCGATAAAGAAGTCCGTAAACTCAGAAAGAACGAGACTGACTCCAGAAAAGATGGTGTGCGAGAAGATGCTAAGAAGGATGCTGAAGATATCTTTGATAAATTTAAATCCGGTGAAAAACTGACTATGGAAAACCTTATGACACTCCAAAGATCAGGACTTCTCTGAACCACTTTAAGTATATCATATAGACGGGTGGTTTAACTACCACCCATAATAACTTTTTCTGCATTTTGTAACATATTTATTGCATGTTTATTGCATATCTATTGCCAGATCCATCCATCTTACACATCAATATGCAATGTCCTAAACTCTGCATCCCTCATAAGACATGAGTCTGCATTGTAAGCAGGATCTTTACGGATCTTTTTCCACACACTCTTGAGTGCATCCTTATGTATATTCCCAAATGGGATAGGTATGCATGCACATGGTAAAACATCACCCTGTGGAGTCACATGCAACCATTTTCTACCCGCAAAACAGCCGGTTGTCTTCATAACGTGCGGAATTGAAAATATACGCGGCCCATCCATAGCGTTGGAGCGCGCTACAAAATCATCAAGTTTGCGATGGTCATCGGGTGAGAGTATTTCATTCTCGTGATCTATCCACCGGCCAGTCGGAACTATCTCATAAAATGAAAGTTCATGAACACCCATTTCACGCGCCAATATGTAGAGATCATCCAACTCATCGATATTGCGCGAGGATATTACCACATATATGTTAACAAGCAATCCCGCATCCATTGAATTCTTTACCGCATTGATAGCATCTTTATACACGCCAGCACGCCCCCTCATATGATCATGCCCTTCCTCGTTGGCACTGTCAAAACTCACACTCACAGTATAGAGTCCTGCTTCTTTCAAACTCCAGGCGCGTTTTAGTGTAAGTCCAACCCCTGATGTGAACATCGCAGAAACTGCGCGGTTAGTGTCTACATGACGTATCAGATCTTCCAGTCCTTCATAGACAAGCGGTTCTCCACCATCGAATATGATAAGGGTTGTGCCCATGTCAAGTGCCTGGTCGATCACATCCTTAACCAATTCAGGGGAAAGATGATCCTTGTTCTTAGTATCCGGCAAAGCACAATGGATACAATTATTGGGACATTCTTCAGTGATGGATATCGTTACCTGTTCCGGAACCATGCTACCGCGCAAACACTTTATCTGATTTGCTACCGAGCGGCTGAATGCCGTACTCGGGATCGGTGGCATCCATGTTGAGAATATCAACTGATCATATTCCACTTTTGCAGGTTTCTTGCCATCAAAGATGTCAAGCATTCCCGACACCATTGGCTTCATGGGAGATGAGCCGATGCCTGAAGTTTTGATCCGGACACGACCATCCTTGATTATTGCATAGACCTTGAAAAAAGGGTTCTTGTAAAGATAATACTTCATTTTAATTACCACTATTATGTATTGTTGTAATCATACTAAAACTATGAATGCACATCATCTGTTCCGAAGCAGTGCACGATAGGACAACAATGATGCCGGATTCTTCTTCAACATGAACATTCCAACCTGCATTGCCTGATCGAACGAACTACCGTGTATAAATGACAGGTCCTGCCCCTTGAATGTTTTCATCATGTTATCTATCTCATGGTCATCCATCTTCCGAAGTGTTTCAAGTGCGATACGACCAAGATAATATTCTGTCCTGAATTCACTGTTCCACTGTTTTTTGTACTGGGAAAGTACTTTTGCAGATACATCCCCTTTTGCAACCGCATCGGCTGCCACGTCCCCGCATATCTGTCCGGCACGCATGCCATACCCGATACCGGACTGTCCTGCCGCACCGCCCGTAACCATAATACCGTCAGCAACGATCCGGTTTGGAATAGTTGCGATAGGATCTCCGCCAACATGTTTTTTCAGGATCTTGATATCATCAAGCCCTTTCATACGTTTGAACTTTTCAAGCCAACTGTCAAAGAATGAAGATACATCTATACCGTTTCTCCTGACATACACACCAAGTGTTGCATGATTACCGCCGCCCGGGGAATATGTGGATTTCCAGCCGGGTGCGATGCTTCCAAGATAATACTCGAACATGTCCGCATCTCCGACACCATCTGCCTCTATCTCGGCTTCCACTGCCCATGCTATATCATTTGGGTACCTGACAGTTTTTAACCCTAACAATCCGGCAGTCTTTGAATTAATACCATCGGCAGCGATAACGATCTTTGATCTGAGCATCCCTTCGGATGTACTCACAGAGAACGTGTCGCCGGTCTTGAACACATTATACGACTCAACACCTGTGCGAACGTCCACGCTTGCTTTTTCTACCTCTTTTGCATAATGTTCGTCAAATTTTTTGCGGTCAAGAAAATATCCGGGGGTCTCAACAACAATCTCATCGCCGTGTGGTGCAACGATGTGCATGCCCTTGAGATTGTGTATTACATATTTCTGATTCACTTTTTCCCCTGCCTTGTCAAACATTCCCTTAAAGAATGTATTGGCAGGATGCGGAGGGTGACCTAACTTCTCTTTACTGTCAATAAGAATTACATCCGCGCCTTTTTGTGATGCATTTCTCGCTGCCATGATACCGGCAGGAGAGGCACCTATCACAAGAATATCTGCATCCATAGACATGTTCTCCTTATTACCATAAAAGTGAAACATAACCTGCAGATATAGTGGATAATACTACATCTACAATGAGGGAACCAAACATCACGCCCCTGTATCTGGAACCCTGTAGAAATAACCTGCCACCACGCTCAGGCAGGGGGTTCTTTATGAAATCAAATGACTGTGTGAGCATCCATGCACCTGCAAATATTGCACCTGCAAAGAAGATCAGACCAAGATGTGCCGTCCATCCGATGATGAGTGATGCTATGACACCTGCGATCCAGCAAAGTGTTACTAACTTCGATGTTGCCGGAATACCGAACGTGACAGGAAATGTTGGTGCACCTTTGGCACGGTCGCCTTCTACATCCCTTGCAACGCCGGATAATGTAAATCCCCAATCAGTGACACACATCATTATGCCCAAAAATATCGCAGGAACAGGTAGAATTACAGAATCGAGCCCTTCCTTTAGAATTCCTGCAGGATCAAAGGCTAACCATATTCCAATTGGAACAAGACCGTAAGCGATTCCCACAGGTACAAAACTCAAGAACGTCATTCTCTTTGCCACTACTGAATATATGCTGATGGTAGCGACCGCGATGATCAGTATCACAAAGGATTCAGGATTCAGATAAAGAGCAACAACCGAAGCGATTATTGCAAGAAAAAGTGAATATAAAAGTGCTCGATTTTTTTCTATTTTCGAGGAGGGCAGAGGACGATTCGGCAGATTGATCTCATCAATATCGATGTCACAGCAATCATTGAACACATACGAACTCGTAATCGCTGCATAACCACCTATCACTGCGATTATGAACGGGATAAGCGGTGGGAATGCACCTGCTAAAAGATATGATGCTAACAGCGCACTTGCTGCGGGAAGTGCCAGATCCATATCTGCTATCTCTGGTCTCAGCATTTCAAGATACGGGTTTTGAGGCTTTGATTCTGTTGTTGATACCAAATATACCACCTTAATAAAACTACTTTCTAATTTCCAATATTATATATTAGCCTTGTTATAAGTAACACGTTGCAAACCCGTTTTCAAACAACTATAAATATCACAAAGTCAAAAAAAATAACAAAGCGATTATAGGTGAATTTGCCGATTTTTAATGACCAAAACCATCACTCACCATTATAGATCACATTTGCAATTTCAGCCAGTTTCTCAAATAATGGATGTTCCAATCCATCTTTTCTTATAAAAGTGAACTCTGCACCCGGGTTAAGTTCAATCAAACGGATAGTGTTCTCAAGTGCACACCCAAGTGCTTCATAATCGGGAGTGGAAATAACTTCAGCGTTTAATGGATAAACTTCACTAAGTTCAACAGGAAATGAGCCAAATGGTGGTTTGAATGTGAGCAGGTTATCATATTCATTGTCCCTTTTTGTAGTGGTTGTGCGAATTATCGCAGTGCCTGTGATAGTGAATCGGTCCAGCCTGTTTGCGAAACGCAGGACTTCAGGACGATCTGCAGATTCTGGACCGCAATAGAAGAATGTTGATTTTGATGCAGGGTCGCATTGTTCAAGCCAATCCGAGTATTTGTATGCCTGCTTTAATCCTTCCAGAAGATGCGGATGAGCGCGGCAGCGTAATTCAACGAGTTCTAGCAGGTTACCTTCTTTTATCGACTGTTTTACGAGCCGCATCTCTTGGAATGTTACATAAAGGTTATGCCGTGCAAGAAGTTCACTGATGTTCTCTGCGCTTTTAAGTTCCTCTGCTGTATGACTTACACAAATTGGACACGAGCATGGCAAATAATGCAAGTCCTCGACATGATGTGTTCCATGAGATGTCATATACCGACCGTCTTTTGCATATAATGCATACGCTGCCGAGTCGAATAAGTCACAGCCGAGTGCGACTGCGAGCGCGAACATCATTGGGTGTCCTGCACCGAACAGGTGTACGGGTGCAGTTGGATCAAGTCCTTTTTTGGCTGATGCGATTACATCTACAAGATCTGCATAGCGGTATGATTCCATCAGTGGTACGACTGCACCAAATGGATAGATGTCGAATTTGAGTTCCGAAAGTTCCCTTGCACATCTCTCCCTTAGGTCAGGATATGTTGAACCTTGCACAGGTCCTGCGAGCAACATGCCGTCTTTGACAAGTTCTCGTGCCTTTGCCAATCGCTCAATGGTTATTTCAAGTTCGGACTCTGCCCGGGATCTTGGTACATCAGGCGGGGTCGGAATGTCAAGTGGCACACCAATGTCTGTGCCGATCTTCTGCTGAAAGTCGATGATCTGTTCATTGGTGACCTCGACCTCACCATATACGGATAACTGGAACGAACCCGAATCTGTCATTATTGGACCATCGAAATCAAAAAGCGAGTGCAATCCATCTTTCAATGCCTTCTCGCGCAGTTCGTCCCTGCGATAGATGATATAAGAATTTGTTATGATGATCTCTGCACCAAAATCCCTCATCTCACTTGGTTTGATGATCTGGATATTAGGATTTATGACAGGCATGATGGTTGGTGTTTCCACTACACCGTGTGGTGTTGTGAGCCTACCGATGCGCCCCGCGGCGTCTTTTTGAAGTATTTCAAAATTTGATGACATCTGGAGGAATAGATAGGACTTGAGATATATCTAATCGACGCTCAGTCATAATCAAATGTTGATGCGCCTCGCGCGTTCCCGCTAAAATTAAGTGATCCACTTCATTGAACGGTGGAATAAAGTATACACTCTCATATAAAAATCTATCAAGAAAATGCTCACTTCGTTCGCATTAACTTGGACTACATAATCTTATAGATTATA
>JAHYJJ010000181.1:0-2672 GCA_019429165.1 Methanosarcinaceae archaeon
GTTTATATGATGAAAGGTCGGTGCATATTTAAAATATCTAAAACACCATGCAGCAACTCCGCCGCAGGCGGCAAGTTCCATACCTCCCATCCGTTCGCATTCGCAAAATACGCAGTTTTTATGTATGGCAATCCATACAAAAACAGATATGTTGACAACGATTGAAACTTCAATGTGTATTCAGGGCAATGGTGAAGGACGATGCCGCGCCACGCGCGGGTGGTAGTACCGTTTTTATTTCCAACTCATTAATATGCAACTCTGATTTCAACTTGTTAATAATCACTTACGGTCGCATTAATTCAGGACACACAATCTTACAATAGGCTGTTAGAAAAGTCCATTTTTTAAGAAAAGTCGCGTGGAAATGCGCCGCCTGCGGCGGTTGTATTGGTTTTAGTTTTGGATGGGACGATTTCAGTTACACAAACTATACAAATTTAAACTGCCTATAAATTACCAACATTGTTTAAGTAGGCGTACATCGTAGATAGGGCAATGAGCAAGACCAGCGGATACTTCAAATATTTCACAAAGGAAGCGTGCTACCCTAATCAGGAAGAAGCAATGGATAAGATCCACGCGGCACTGCTTCGAAAGGAGATGGTGCTCTTTGAAGGAGCGTGCGGTACCGGCAAGACGTTAAGTGCACTCGCACCAGCCTTGCATGTGGGGAAGCAATTGAAGAAGACCGTTGTCATCGCTACCAATGTCCATCAGCAGATGGTGCAATTCATAAACGAAGCACATGATATCAAAAAGACCAATGAGGTTAAGGTGGCTGTTGTTAAAGGCAAGAGCACAATGTGTCCTCTCGAAGTTGATTATGAGGAATGCACCCTCAAGCGGGAGAACACATTTGAACTTATAGAGATCGAGCGCGACCTACATCTCAAAGGACAGGAACTCAAATCTGCCAATGAGAACTACAAAAGATCACGTGACCCATCACTTATCGCTCTTCGAGACGCGCTTGCCGGTGAAATAAATACTTCGCAGGAGAAAATAAAAACCATTCGTGACCGGGCATGCAACGAACTCTACGAAGTCCTGCGATCGGACAGCGAAACATTCCGCAAATGGCTGTTCGCGGATGTCCGTTCACCAGAAGAGGTCAATGATTATGCATTCGGTCTTGGAATGTGCGGCTACGAGTTGATGAAACGTGAGATCAAACACGCAGACCTTGTGATATGCAATTACCATCATGTCCTGAATCCCGATATTTTTTCAACATTTCTTGGATGGCTTGATAGAGACCCGCAGGATATTATACTTATACTGGACGAAGCTCACAATATCGAATCCGCAGCACGCTCACATTCTTCCATCACAATGACCGAGCACACGGTCGAAAAAGCCATATCGGAACTTGAAGCGAACATTGACGAAATGCCTGATGGAGGTATTCACAACCTGCTTAGAATACTGTTGAATGTGATGCGAGAGACGTACAATTCAAGGTTCAAATTCGGGGAGAAAGAGCGGGTTGGCAAGCGATGGTACGATATACGGATAAGTGACCCTTACGAGCGTAATGATATCGTATGCGCGCGGTTTTTGCGTCAGGCAAAAGAAGCCGGATTTGGAGAAGAAAAGAAGATCCAGGAACTCCTGACAAATGCAAGTGAGTTTGGGGCTGAACTTGATGAGATCTACCGCGAGCAGTATAAAAAAGGATTGAGCCCCGTTTTGAAAAAGTCGCATATCCGTTATGCGTCTGATTTTCTCTCATCATATCTGGTGCTTTCCAATAATCTCAATTACTACCCGATCCTTAATGTCAGACGGGATATGAACAACGAGGTCTATGGAAGGATAGAACTGTTCACCTGTATTCCGAAAAATGTTACAGAACCATTATTCGAATCCGTATTCTCGGCTATTTTGATGTCAGCAACCCTGCGACCTTTCGATATGATCAGATCTACACTCGGGATCGCACGCGAGACATGCGAGATCGCATATCCCACATCATTCCCGGAGGATAAACGGCTTACAATCGCAGTAGCCATCCCGCCGCTGTTCGCAAAGAACCGTGACGACCCGCAGACAAAAGAAGCCATTGAGCAGGTGCTGTTCGATTCAATTGAACAGTCAAAGGGGAATGTGATCATATTCTTCCAGAGTTCATTTGAAGCGAGGCGGTATTTCAATATACTGGAAAAAGCGGTTGATGTCCCTGTGTTCCTTGACGAAGTGGGGGTATCCGCACAGGAAGTTCGCGAGGATTTCTTCAGGATAGGAGAGGAAGGCAGCAAGGCTGTTCTTATTTCATATATATGGGGAACGCTGAGCGAGGGTGTGGATTACCGAGATGGGCGCGGGCGTACTGTTATCATCGTGGGTGTCGGTTATCCTGCACTCAATGACAGAATGAATGCAGTGGAATCTGCCTACGACCATGTGTTCGAGTATGGCGCCGGATGGGATTATGCGATACAGATACCGACCATCCGCAAGATCAGGCAGGCAATGGGAAGAGTGGTGCGCTCTCCTGACGATTATGGGGTGCGGATACTTCTTGACGGCCGGTTTTTGACAGATTCAAAGAAGAAGTTCGGGAAGTTTTCTGTTTTTGGTGTATTTCCAGAGGATGAGAGAGCAGAGTTTGTCGATGTTGAGCCTGGCAAGGTGAAGTATTCGCTTATGAATTTTTTTATGGATAATGC
>JAHYJJ010000182.1:0-2665 GCA_019429165.1 Methanosarcinaceae archaeon
CCACCCCAACCAATTTCAAGTGCGATTGCACCGGCAAAACGTCTTGCTTGGACTTCATCTGCTCCAGATATGGCTTTTACCCACCAAGTATACTGATTGTTGGTATCCATGCTCCTAAATAGGATGGATTATATGATAAAATTTTTTATTTTATTTTTCGGTAATGCCTAAGTGCATAAATGTCTCGAATTTTTTGATTAAAACGCTTTTCTGATGCCCGAATAGCCCGGATACGGTCAAGCAGTTCATCGAAGTATTCTATGCCATTCGGCTTCGACAGCCTTTCATCATCAAGGGTAAAACCTTTGACAATATATTCTCTGATGTGCTCAGTGGCCTATTGGCGAAATTGCGTCCCACGATGAGAACGAACACGATAGCCCACGGCAATAATAACATCTAGGTTAAAAAAATTTACTGTGCGAGAAACCTGTTTTTTTCCTTCGGTTTGAACTATCCGGAATTTCCGGATAGTTGTTTCCGGCAATAATTCACCTTCACCATATATGTTTTTGATGTGCTCACTTATTGTTCGTATATCTTTGTGGAAAATCTCTGCTAGAAGACGTTGGCTGAGCCAGACAGTTTAATTTTCCAGCCTTACTTCAATTCGCTGTTTACCATCTCCTGTTTGATACAGAAGAATGCTACTTTTTGTTGGTATATCGTAATCCTCAGCCATTATTCTTCTTCCACTTATCTTCACCCACTTATGCTCTCATTTTTTCTCATTGAACTCCTTGAATATTTTAATTTACTCGGGTGTCAGGTACATAGAGTTTGTAGACAAGCCGGTTTTCATTATTTTTTCTTAAAACATATTGTTTTTTTTGTATATATATCAAAGCAGAGTTGGGTGAAAGTATTAATCCACTCATAAAACAATCCGCCTCATATGACATTTACTCGAGTGCCGGCCGGCGCTTTCCAAAATCCAGTTATTCCAATGAAAATACAACAAAATTTCAACCGCATGTTTGTGAGATTATAGGGTTGATGTGTAAGTAATTCTAAAAAAACTCATTGTTCTACACATTTATCTTTATCTAAAAAAAAGATAAATTGTTTCCCTCTTGTGTGCTTGTGTAGATAACCTAATTCAGTTAATCCCAAAAGATCTGTTCTTGCGGTTTGGTAGGTTATATTATAACGTTCTTGCATTTCTTTTACGGTTATCGGTCTCTCATTTTTATTAAGAGTAATAATCACGTCTGCCTGGCGGAAGTTTAGAATGGGATTGTTTTTTATTGTTTCAATAATCTTCTTATTTTCCGACATTGTTTTTTCAATATATTTTTCGAATGATCTTAACGCAATATCGAGTTGTCTCAAGTTGAACTTTACAAAATAAGTGATGTCATTATTGTCTGTCTCGGAGTAAATATATGCCCGTGCATATTTATTTGGTGCATTTTTTATCGCAGTAGATACTGCAACATACTCCAACATATCATATTTTTGAGATATTAAATACCAATAGAATAAAGCTCTTGCAGTTCTTCCGTTTCCATCATTGAATGGATGTATATATCCTATCATATAATGAAGAATTATTGCCTTAACAATTGGATGTAGGTAAAATTCAGTGGGCTCAGTATTGGCTAAACTGCAAATTTGATTTAGGAGTTCATTAATACTACTGTGGTCAGGTGGCTCATAAAGAAGCTGAACCTCGTCTCTTGAATAGATTTTAACTTCATTATCCGTTCTAAAAGCTCCCTCATAATCTTTTTTTTCAAGGGTACCTTTAGTTATTTTTCCATGAATATCCAGAATAAGTTCCAATGTTAATGGTTGGTTTAGTTGCGTATTATCTTTAATATACATCATCGTGGCGTAGTTGTTAAGTATTATTTGTTCTGAGAGAGTCTTAGGTTTCCTGTTTTCTCTCAACATTTGTTTCGCAACCACCCTTGTTGTAGCTGCACCTTCCAACTGGCTAGAAGCTATTGCTTCTTCCATCAATGAATTGACTAAATATTTTCTCTTTAAGGCGACGGATGGCATCTGTGATTCTAAATCAAATTTACCTCCAACTCGCATATCCAAGTCATGAAGCGCTTTATCGATCTGTGGTGTTTGAACATAACGCAATGTTAAACCATCCAGTATAATCGGTCTATTGTTAAAATCTCTAAGAAACCTGGCATAACTCCATAACAGTTTAAGATCAAAATCAATGTCCTTAAATCTCATTGGGAGCTCATCCCAATGTAAATATTTTGAATTAATAATTTCTAAATATGGTTTAAGCTCTTCCATATACTTAATATCGCTTTGTCCTAACAACTTATGAATTTCCTCATCACTTGGTGGTTTTTCTGGAATTGGCACAGTTACACACTCTTTTTATCTACTAATTTTACATTCATTAGTATTTATTTAACTATTTATATTGTAAATAAAGTTATTTACTAATTTGACATTTATTAGTACTCATTAGTATTCATTTAACGATTTGTTATATGACGTACTTACTCGAGTGCCAGCCGGCGCTTTCCAAAATCCAGTTATTCCAATGAAATACAACAAAATATCAACCGCAGAGGGCGCAGAGTTGTGAAACGATATACACGCCACTTCTATGTACTTCAATAATTAACCAAAAACAACGCGGAGCGTATCTGCGTGCATTTGCGTGCATCTGCGGTTGATTCGGTATTAT
>JAHYJJ010000015.1:0-20263 GCA_019429165.1 Methanosarcinaceae archaeon
AATGTTATTAAATGTTATTAAATGTTATTAAATGTTATTAAATGTTATTAAATGTTATTTAATATTATTTAGCATTATTGAATACACTTTGCCAATAGCAAATATAATTAGAAACTACTAAAATACCCTAAAAACACGGTCGAATCAAAAGAAAAGTGAGCGGGTAGGGGAGTGGGGTATATGTGTGTGTATGTTGTGGGGTAAAAAATGTCCCGCTCACTTATGCCATACAATAGTCCCATAGTATATAAAATAGAGTGTTAAGGCAATATTTTAGTGTGCGGCTTGATGCTGAAAATCACATATCTAATAAGTTTATATGTATGTGTATTTTAGTATAATACACATATACAATTAGTATATAAACAAAAAAATACAAAAAAGTATAGAAGTAGAAAATTCCTACTTCTTTGCCGGTGGCCAGTTCTTTTCCATCCAGCCAGGAATACGTCCTGAATCCGGTGGACCGATCATGACATTGGCACCAACCTCATCCTCCACGTCACCCTGCAGGCGCGCTGCAAGTCCCGGGAGTACCAGCGTGTTGTGTGAGGTCTTTTCCTTCAGGTCAAATCCTGCCTCTGCCAGACCATTCTTGATCTTTGCAGCTGTTAGTTGTCCGCCTGCAACCGCTGCTTCAACACCGATACCATCAGTATCCACTGCCATAAGGTAGCAGTCAATACCATTTGATGAGAGGTCACTCTCAACAGTGTAGTATGTAAGTGCAAAGTTCGTGGTAACAATTACAGGTGAGTCCGCAGTAGGAGAACCAACATCATTAACAGCAGGATCCACCGTCACAGGCTTTCTTGGATCTGTGTAGATAGTATCACGTATGTGCATCTCAGGAAGCAATGCATACGGCTCAATACTGTGGAGCAGCATGATATCACCATATTTGATAGTGAACACTGATGCTACAACAGTTTCCCAATACGAAGCACTGACTGGATCGTCATGAGCCATATATGCCGTAAGCGGCACTGCCATGATCGGGAACGCAATGTCTCGGTCGCCCTCTATTCCTGCTCTCCTGATCTTCAGGAAATTGTGGAAAGTAGTCCTCAGATCCTTACCTGTCGGGAACGTTCCCGGGTCAAGGACAAGGTTTTCCATTCCCATCTCAAGGAACGTCTTTGCAAGGGATTTGAGCATATCAAGGTCATTTGGTGCAAACAGGCCAACAGGAACATTATATTCAAGTGCAAGGTCTGCGACCTCCTGCCAGTTATCCTTATTCGCAGCATAAATAAGTGGATTCTTATCACCTGCAACCTCAAGTCCGGCTTTCAAAACCTTTGGATTGAATGAACAAAGTACAAGCGGAAGGTCAGTCGTATCCATAACCTTTTTAACAGTGTCTGCAAACTTCTTCGGATCATCCGAAATTGAGCGCACTGCTATCATATCAAGTTGAAGGAACTCACCAACATAGAATTTCCTGAAATCACGTATCTGTTCCACTCTGGCAACAAGATCAGCCTCGTCCATCGTGTCCCATACATCATAAACCAGTGCATTCTGGTTAAAGAACGTCAACTTGTGACGATACAGTACATCATCGCCGCCAATCTTCACAATATGGTCACCTACACCGATCTCAACCTCACGAATTTCCGGTGCCAGAAGTGCATCAAGTTCAGCATGTTTCTTCTTGAACTTGTCATCAAGGATAGGAGTACAGTCAGTAAGTTTGAGGGAACGATCGATCAGGTGTGACGCAAATGCCATACATGTTGCTTCACCACACTCGCCACAGTTAGTCCCGGGTAAAAATTTGTATGCCTGCAATGGGCTGTTTAGTTTCATGTTCTCACACCTCCGCTCCGACCCAGTTGGTAATGTCGATCGTCTCTTCCTCTTTCAATCCAAAGAGAGTCTGTGTGATCTCTTTGACCACCTGCACGGATGTCGGGTGCATCATCATGAAAAGGTCATTACCTGCAAGCGCAAGTGACAGACCTGTAACGATCTCCCAGATCGGACCTCTGTATTCACGTGGTCCCCAATCGGAATCCTGTTTGAGTGGAGATGAGACCATCCATGATTCACGGGCACCCCATGCATTGGTAGTACCTGATGACATCGGGAATGTCAGTTCTTCATCACCCATAAGACCGGCAAGTCGTATGCGCTCCATGTTAGTATAAGCATAATCAAGACCATAACCAAGTGCTGCAGTTGTTGGATCCATTACAATGTTCTCCCTTGGGACATCGCACTGTTTCATCAATTTACGGTTAAGTTCCTTTTGCGCATTGATCTCCAGTTGTGTCCATGAAAGAACAGCATGACCATAATCATTCGCTGCCTTTGCAATACGTGCATAGTCAAGGTTCAAACTGGCTGAAGCAAGCAAACAGCGCTCACCCTCAGCAACTTCTGCTGCCTTTTCCAACACTTCAGGGTCCTTTTGTGGATTACCGGAACCGCCAATGACGATAGGTACATCAACAGCCTGCAAAACATCCTCGACAACCTTTGCAGCATCGCGTGCAGGCGTGTCATTGATTAGTGGGTCAGTTGAGATAAGATGAATTGTAACCATATCAGCATTAAAATCTTTAACGACCTTCTTTGCCCATTCAGCCGGGTCATTGATAACATCCTCATAATTCATCTTAACAGCCTTTGCCATACCGATAGGCATGTCAAACACATCCATAGTCACATAATTCCTATGCGGCATCTCAGTATCGAAATAGAATGGTAATGAATTCTCTCCGCCAAGTGTAACCGTGCTCTTACGGCTGCCGCCATCTGCCGAAGTTGCACCAAGTGTGACTTCCTGGATCGTATGTTTCCATTCTTCCACATTTTTAACTTCGAACTTGGAAGGAATGAGTTTATTTAACCGCACAGGTGCAGTAATACCTGCTGTGGGTGCTGCCATTCCACCAATATCTACTCCTGCCATACCTGCAAAAGCCTGTCCAACAGGATATCCCAACATGTTTGCAATATTCGCAAGATGTACCGAAATCTGTGCAGTTTCATGACCCAATGCATAAGCAAGAGCCGGGTTCAGTCCACCGCCACCACTGATGTCCAGTTCGATGTCACCTTCGATGGTCACGCCTTCGAGTGCTTCGACATCTCCCATATCCTTGAACATATCAGTAATATCTGACAACTTTATTTTTTTTGTCATGTTAATTTCACCGTCTGCATAAATGATGTGTCATTAATGATCTACAATAACTAAAACAATTTTAATTACAATTACATTTATAACTTTAATTTCTTTGCTATATTCTCAATTTCCTGTACCGCGACTGAATCATCAGGCAGATCGAACAATGGAGACCCCACAAGATCGCGCTCCTGTATCATCTCATCAACCTCGACCGCACCAATTAATTCAAGTTTAAGTTCCTTTGCAGTCTCAGATATTTTATCCTTATTTGCTTCCGTGACCTTGTTTGCAATTACATATATATTCTTTATATTTGCTTCAAGTTCTCCAACAAGTTCACGTATTCGCTCACCTGTTCGAAGACCTCTGCGTGAACCGTCCGTAACAACAATAAGATCATCCACATCGCGGATTATCTTACGGCTGAAATGCTCAAGACCCGCTGCAGTATCGATGATGACCACATCATAGTTTTTGACAAGACGATCCATTATACCACGAAGCAAATTGTTTGCATAGCAGTAACATCCGGAACCTTCAGGACGACCCATAACAAGCAGGTCATATCCGGGCATCTCTGTCAAGACCTCATATATCTTGGACTCGAATATCGATTCCTTGTTGATATCAGGAGGAAGATTATCCCTCTCGTTGAGCATGAACTCTCGCATATCTCCAATACCGGTTTCCGCCTCGCACCCAAGTGTCTCAGGCAGATTTGTATCGGGATCAGCATCGATTGCCAGAACAACTTTGTTGCCTTTTGTAAGATAGCGTATAAGCAATGCTGCAATTGCAGTTTTGCCTGTTCCACCCTTACCTGTTATTGCAATTACCCTTGTCACAGAAGACCTCCAATTTGCTTAAATTTACTTAAGATCACTCGCTCTTTTTGATGATCACACGATCAATTGAGACTTTGGCATTCTTGAGTGTTATCTTAACACCACTGCCGCCTGAGCCTGAACCTAAACCTGAGCCTGAACCTAAACCTAAACCTAAACCTAAACCTGCAGGCATCATTGGAGCACCTGCTGTCATTGTTGGCATCTGCATCGTTGATGCTGCGGTTGTTGTTTCCTCAACAACTTCCTCGTCTTCTTCCTCTTCCTCAACCCATTTTTCCAAAATTGGGTGTTTCTTCTCTATTAAGAACGCCTTGAGTGATTCAAGATCAGTAGCATCCTCTTCGGTTGCGACCTTGTCAACAATATCCTCTGGAATATCTGCAACCACCTTATCCTTAAGATGTTTTGGCATCCAGACAACACGGTCCCAGCCGCCATCAGTCTCTATGAACTTTGGTGAGCGGAAATAGTTGATACCGATACCAAGGAAACCTACGATCTGCTTACCACCGCCGGTCTGTCCTGCCATTGTAGAGAACGGAAGACCGTTTGGTGCAGTTCCCGTAAAGTCTCTGTCAACCCATCCTATACCGTCCACTTCGGGAATATAGAAACCTACAACCTCAAAACAACCGCAAGAAGTATGCGGGTACTCAAAGAACGAATGAATCTTGATCCTGTCATACTCGCCGTTTGAGAGGGATTTTGCAAGATCGTTAACTCCTGAATACTCGCCACCCTCAGCATCAATGATCTCGCCTTTCTCGATCGCGAACTGCGGACCCTCAGGGTCTACCTTCGCAGCAGCACGACCATCGAACCAGTTGATCGCACCACAAAGTGAGATACGGTCCGGTGTCACGACACAGACATTGGTCGGTGCAAATGACTGGCACAATGTACAGCCATAGAACACATCCACATCCTCATCATGAAGATCACGGGTTCGCTCATCACGTGCCGTGTATGTTGCAATTGCCCCATCAAGTTCTTTTTCAACTTCAGCCAGATCTGTGATATAAGTGGCCTCGATCTTCTCTATGAACGGGAGTTCATTCTTAAAGAGCATCATAGTCGCTTTTGCGATCTGCTCAAAAGAATTCAGACCTTTTTTCATTGCATCCTTGCTGACACGGATCCAGATATCATATCTCTGGTTGAGATGCATGACACCCTGAATATAATTCTGGAAATCATGGTTTCGTCTTTCAACAATAGCCTCAAGGTCCTGTTCTACAAGTTCACCCGCAATGCGATATATCATTGCGATTGGGTGTCTTGAACCTTCTTCCATTGCCGATAGGTCAGGACCAATAAGCGTGAACTTACCATCCTCTATCTCATCCATCTCGACTGATTTTACAAGTTCAAAACCCTTAGATTTTGGACCTGCAAGCTCAACATACATGCCGTCTTTCCTAACTCTCTCACCCTCAAACATTGGTGAGATCTCAAAGGGGAATTCATCTGCCATTTTCAATTCTCCGTTGTTATCTAATCTTTAACTGTGATCTAACTATAATTTAACTATATAATTCATAAATTCTCGATCAATTCATCCAGTGCCTCAAGATGTGTCTCTGCACTAAGATTACCAAAAGACATTGTTGCATTTTGCAAATAATGTTTATCAATGGATAATGTCTTGAGGTCCGTAAAATTCTTAAGACATGATAGAACCTGATTGATATAATACTTCTTGTGTGCCAGAACGATGATCAGGTCATAATGACCCTCACCATCCAGTCCGGTCCATTTCGTATCACCGAGATATGCTCCAAGTGAATGGATGTTGATGTATTTTGCATTCACATCCTCATTAACAAATCCCTTGATCGCATTTCCTGTCGCAGCGACCGGCACTTTGCCTTTCTTTGCAATGGATATCGCACGCTTGAGTATCTCTTCATCAAGCACTTCAGAAGCCACAACCAACAATGGTCGCTTTGCTTTTGATATAAGTTTTGCAGCAACATTCGCCTGTACAGGTTTTGCTATTTTAGTGCCCCATGTAGTATATATCAGGGTATTCCTGGTAGTGTCAACCATTATCTAAGCCTCCTTGCAAAGTCTTTTGACGTTGGTCGGCTGTGCCGAAACATCCATTTTCATAGACGGACCCGATAGTATCTTTTTCTTTTTCCAGTCAATTTCCCAACCATGCTCAGTTTCAAGTATCTTCAACAAATCTTCACGCTTGGCAAGTGGCAGGTCGGTCTCACTTCTTACAAAAGTATGCCAGTCATCAGGAATTATACCAAGATACTTCTGGCTAAGTTCGATGTAATGGGTAAGTTTGATCATTCTGCCCATGTTGTTATCAGTTGGTCGCATGCAGTTTTTAGCCATCATTGGCATTACTTCCTCAACCGAATCCGCTGTTGTAAGCAGGAATTCCGGCATTGGTGCGATCGGCATCTTCTCGCCGTTTCGTGCATCATATACTGACCATTTTTCTGTATCATAAGGCTTGCCGATAAGTGCCCTGCGGTATTTCGAACCATGTGGTCCGACTATGACAGGGATCCCAAGACGGTTGCATCCTGTTCCAATCGATGCTGCCTTTTGTGAATATGCACCCCATGCAAGCCCGACCGCACCTACACGGTTGAGTACATAATCAGCGATCTCCTCGAAGTTTCCATTCACATTACGCTGTGCAAATATCGCTGCTACCTTGATGGTTGTTGCAGCAATGTGTGAATTGGATACACAGGAACCGACGTTTATCAGGTTACCCTTGACAAATCGTGCAGGATACTGCTCATAGAGTGTCTTACCTTCATCGTCCTTGTGTAGACCAAGGTCCATTGCAGTGCATCCTGACATCAAAACGATGTAGTTTCGCTTTAGCATTTCATCTGCAATTGTGTAAAGGTCCTTTGTACCACCAGGATAGTTGGAACATCCAACCATTGCAATAACACCTGGTGTGGTTCCAAGTACAAGATTTACCCCTTCCTCACGTATCTCAGGATCGCTTATCTGACCTCTTCCGACACGAACAAGTCCTTTCTCTTCACGGATGACCCTCTGTGCAGCCTTTTCTATGACATTCACAACCGGAATATCCTTTGGACATTCTTGTTCACATCTGCCACATCCAACACAATTGTCGTGCAGAGTTTCAAACGGTGAGAGGTCTCCCTCGGATGCTTTTGTCATTGCATCGCTGATGGAAAGGTTGGTCGGACATGCAAGTTCACATGCAAGACAATGTATACACCTATCTGTAAGTTCCTTGAACTCCTCATCTGTGGGTATAGCAGTAATGCCTCTTTCCTTTCTTATTACTGACATCTCCAAAACGAGACGCGGTGCAAGTTCACCGACCTTATCGTAGTCAAGAAGAAGAACCCCGGGTTCCTTTTCGCTAACAAGGTCACTAATGATATCATCTACACTGTCACCTGAGCGCTCAGGTAGACCATACATGATCTTCTCGTTCGTTGCGATCACAGGGATCGAGAGTTTCCGTGCTTCTTTCAGAACATCAGCCCTGACGCACTGTTCATCCACAACAATTATGTCAGGAATACCTGAACGTATGAATTTCAGTTCTTTTGCCAGAGGACCTACGATCTTTGCTTTTGGTTTTCCACCATCAGCTGCTTTATAGCGGCTTATGTCATGTGCAGTACAACACAGTCCGGCAAGTTCGATCTTATCAGTAAGGCCATGCTCATCCATGTAATCTATTATATGAGTCACAGCTGCAATATTATGCCCTATACAGAGCAAAACCGGTTTTGTAGAATCAATACATCCCATACCGACTTCGACAAATGGTGCTTCTTGATCGGATTTTGGCATCTCGAGACACGATATTTGTGCAACATCAGATAACTCCATACCTACAAGATCAAGCATACCGCCGTGCATTGCTTTTGACTCAAAGTCGATCGCTGCACCTTCCTGACCCATGTGAATAGTTGCCAAAAGCTGCGTCAATTGTTCTTCCACATACTCAATTGCAGTATCAAGTTCACCTATTGTTTTAGGCTGGTAACCCAATACAGTCTGTATAATTGGTGTTTTAAGGTTTGAAGGACCCACATCGATCGGGTAATCCGGACCATGTGTTTCGATCAAATGATGAAGCAAGTGGCGACCGTGTGCTGAATGAGCAGCCGCTCCAGTAATCACGCGAAGTAAGAATTCACGCGCCTGATGTGCTTCCATATTAATACCACAAGCTCCTTCCTTGTTGCCCGTCAGGTCACATGTACCAAAGGTACAGTAACAACACTGGTCACACATTGGGGTGTAGACTGGTTCGTAGCGATTAAGTAGTTTATAATCCCAATCCCTAAGACCAATTATTCCCGGCTTTGGGGTTGGACCCATTTCGCCTTCGGCTTCAATTTTTTTCTCGATTGCGCCGACAATGCTGCCAATCGTAATCTGAACGTTTTCCAGTTCTTCAATAGAAAAACTGCCTGTGCTCATTTCGCTCATATAATTTTGGTCCTCCTAAGTTAACATTAGTTGGTTTGTCAAACATATATATAGAGTATATTTACTAAAAATATGATAATTTTGAACAATGTCCATATGATTCTTTCTCATATGTTCCAAGTATAGATAAACGTTTTCCAATCTATCATGATTATAATTGATAAATCTTTTATGTGTTTAGATTGTTACATTATTTACCGTCACAAACCGCTTAAATAATCATTACTGTTAGATTCTTAGAAACTATTTTATCTGATGTACGTTGTTGAATATTCTGGAGGATAATTTGACCAATGAATGCTGGATATGCGGCAAGCAAGAATCTATGCAATATAAGTGCAGATACTGTGGAAAAACGTATTGCTCAGACCATAGGCTCCCTGAACAGCATGGATGTGAAGGTTTCGATGGAACAGCACAACGCAGGTTTTCCGGTACACATGGGAATACCTATTCGCAAAATGCTGACACCGAAAGATTAATCAAAGACATGCTGAAAAACACTGCAAAAAACGCAGCAAAGGGTGCTGCGATCGGGATATTTGATCGGATCAAACGTTCGATGTACGCAAGTCCTTCGATGGCAATAATATATGTATGCGTAGTTTCATTTTTCCTTCAGTCCATAATACGCGGTTATGTTGATTTCTTCTGGTTATTTCCCACATCGCCACAATATCTAATATTATTCACAAAACCCTGGACACTCATTACCCATATGTTCTTGCACGCAAATTTAACTCACCTTTTCTTTAACATGCTTGTGTTGTTCTTCTTTGGACGTGAACTTGAAAGACGTGTAGGAAATCGCGTGTTTTGGAATGTGTTCTTTACATCCGGAATCGTTGCTGCGATCGGATACACATTAACAGGTACAGGTCCAATGATAGGTGCAAGTGGTGCAATATATGGCGTATTCGCGTGTATGGCAATTCTGGCACCTGAGATGAAAGTGTATGTGTACTTCATACCCATGCGCATAAAATATGCACTTGTACTATTCGCGCTCATGGATTTTCTGCTGATAGGTGCACCTGATATGATCGCACACACTGCTCACCTGAGCGGTCTTTTTGTTGGAGTGATTATGGGCATGAGGATCAAGAAAGCATACCTATCACGCCGTTTTGGCAAGGCGCATGACTACTATTCTAAAAGGTGATATGCCTGAAAGGATTTACAGACCATCTAACCGGATACTTTCTCAAACCATGTGAGGGAGAGGAGATTCCGATTAATTTTATCGATCTTGAAGACAAAATTGCAGGCTGGTCGCCGGAACTGAAAAGAACCCTCTATGTAGAGGATATTGAAGACACAAAAGAGTTGAAGCGAGTACGAGATGTGACACTTCTCAAGGTATATAACTGGCTTGGGGATGGGGAAAGTGTCATTGAACTGTCAGATCCCGAACGGATGCAGTTTGAGGACGTGATGAACGAATTTGTGAAAACTGGCGGAGAGATTCGATATACCAGAAAAAAGATCAATGGAAAAATGGTTAATATGTTTAGGTTGGAAAAGGGTGCCTCTGTGAAAAGGGATGTGAAAGAAAGGTTACTTGCAGACCTGCTTTAATCTTAATCATTATACTTTGCATATATAGTGTAGGGTATCTTTATTTCAAGTGCTTGTCCATCGAATTCTTCGGTTTTGTGTTAATTTAGCAAAAGTTATATGTCTATATGAAATTGATACAGCATTCATAATTATAATCATTATAAAATATAGTAGGTACCATTTATGCCACCAATGAAAACCGGATTTAATTCAATTATAAATTACCTCAGTTCCAAAAAGGAGACAGGAAGACGAAGCATTGGTTTGCTTGTCGATGGTCCAAACGTTCTTCGCAAAGAGTTCAATGTCGATCTTGAAAAAATAGGCGACGTGTTGAAAGAGTATGGAAACGTGAAGATAGGGCGCGTTTTCCTGAATCAATATGCATCAGATAAACTGGTGGAAGCTATAGAGAACAATGGACTTGAACCCATTATCTGTTCAAGCGATGTTGATGTGAGACTTGCAGTGGAGGGTATGGAACTCGTGTTCAATCCAAATATAGATACCATAGCACTCGTAACCCGTGATGCTGATTTTAAACCTCTTTTAGACAAAGCGAACGAACACGGCAAAGAAACAATAATCTTTGGCGTAGAGCCAGGATTTTCGACTGCTCTTAAAAATTCTGCCGACTATGTTATCCTGCTATCTGATGAACAGATGACATGTGATGAATGTGAAGATGAGGGTTCAGAAAGCAATTTTGACGAAATTGTAGATGAAAATATAGACGAAATTGTAGATGATTCTGCAATCGTTAATGTGTAATTTTGGGTCATAGAACATGCTTCCTGCAAAAATGAAAGACTGGATGGTAGCCCCACAGTGGGATACCATGAATGAAGCGATCTATTCTGTTGATCGGTTAAAACTTCTCAATGGTGCCTATTGGTTCTGGCTAATGTCAGATTACGATGACAAAAATCCCCGGATGCTTCAAGTACTTATTAGCAGGGGGGCGATCGATTATACGCTAAATGGCAAGCGTTTTTCGGATGAACACATCGATAATGATACTTTTTCCTGCTACTGTGGAGTATGGCAATACAGGGACGGGGAAGTATCAGACCTTATACATGAACTCTGCACCTGCACTGTAAAAGATGGGGACTTCAATTGCAAGACCGATTCGGGATATCAGATATCAATTAAAAAATCATTCCCTTATTATGACATGGAAATTCGGGACAAGAACAATGTTGTTACCAAATTCAGTTCAACATCCACAGAGTTCAAAGATGGATATGTACAAAACCCGCTGGTGAAATATCCTTCACTGATGGCATTCAGCGAGGATTTTGATGCTTACGCTCGCAACAGCCGCGGATTTCAGTATTTCATTGCAAGTAAGATGAGTGACCTGTTCGGAACCTGCAAAGGCACGTTATTTGACAGGGATTTTTATGGGAGTTTCTGGCTGGAAAGAGCACTTGGTTTTGGCTCAACACTGCCATGGAAAATAGTGATGTTGAATTTCAATGACAGGTCACGCATGTGGTTCCGCTATTTCCCATCAAAGATATTGAACTATGGTACACCGCTGGAATTCATTTTCGATGACATGGTCACTAAAAAGCGATATCATTTTCAGGACATGATTTTTGAATATTCCGGCAATGGCAAGCCAACCAAAATGAAATTCACTCCCTCGACCGACAAGATACATGTGACCGGAATTGGCAAAAATGGTGAAAAGGTCAGCCTTATGGCCAAAATTCTGGGAAGACATCTGTACCAATACGATGTATTAAAAATGAAATTCAATTATTACCAGTTGGTGCTGGATATTGAGAATGTTGTTGTGGAAGTTGATGGTGTTGACCTGATGCAGGGAAAAGAATCTACTCTCAGTTATGGCGAGGATGCGCATTTCAGTTTGTGATCATAAAATAAGTATTATTTTAGATTGAAAAAATCAATCGCTAAAATGTAATGCATGATCAAATATCATGCATCTTTACTTCACGGATCATCTCTTCAAGACGATTTCTTGATATTCCGCGCTTTGCCTCTGTGCAAACTTTGACCTTGTCAATAAGATCGCACAATTCATCCCTTTCCAAAATGTAGCCCATGTCCCTAACAATACCCTGAAGCGCCTTGGTGCCGGTGTGTTTGCCTACAACAAGGTTTCGCTTACCTCCAACCATCTCAGGACTATAAAGCTCGTATGTCCGGGGCTCTTCAAGTATAGCAGCAACATGTATGCCGGATTCATGCCTGAAAGCATTTCTACCTACAACTGCCTTATTTACCGCAGGTAGGACTTTTGAATATTTTACAACCATATTAGACAGATCAATTAGTTTTGAAACATCATACCTATCAATGCCATATTGTATGCGGAGTGCAACCAATACTTCTTCCAATGCAGCGTTTCCAGCCCTCTCACCTATGCCATTGACTGTGGCATGGAGTTGCTTTGCACCTGCCTCTGCAGCCGCAAGGGTATTTGCCGTTGCCATTCCAAGATCATCATGACAGTGTATGCATATAGGAGTATGAACAGTCTTTTTGATCTCATTAACAAGATAAGATGTGCTGCTTGGATTCAAGATACCGATAGTGTCTGCAATACTCACATAATCCACATTGTATTCTTCTGCCATGAGAAACGCATTTTTGAGCGTATCAATGCTGGTTCGTGTTGCATCCTCTGCCGCAAATCGTACACCGAGACCATGGTCTTTTGCATGCTCAATGGTTTCCATTGCACATTTAGTCATTTCCTCGCAACTTTTGTGATACTTGTACTGCAGGTGCAAGTCGGACATCGCAATAAAGATACTTACAAAATCAACATCACAATCAATGGCGGCATCCACATCCCCAATAACCGATCGTGCAAGACAGCATATCTTTGAATCAAGTCCCATATTGGCTATTTTTTTTACAGTATCCTTTTCGACAGGAGATACCACTGGAAATCCTGCCTCTATAATTTCAACACCAATAAAATCCAATTCACGGGCAAGTGCGATCTTTTCCTTTTTGCTAAATGCAACACCCGGTGTTTGCTCTCCATCACGTAATGTCACATCACATATCTCGATGTCAAGCGGCTTTAGATCTAAATAATCCATCAAAGTGTTTTTGGAGTATTCTGGCAGATTAGATATTGTATTTGACATTTTATCGGTTCCTGTCAGTTCATTAGTCGAGCATAACCATAAAGGTCTATATATAATTGTTGAATGTTATTCTTCCGTGCTATCCTTTTTCAGATCATCAAAACAGTAAGCAGTTCCACAAATAATAATCAATTTATAACCTCAAAGAAATGAGATGCTCAAAACAATAAAACAGTAAAACCATTTTGCAGTCACTACTCAAAAACTCAGATCCAGGGGCTTTCAACATCCTCTTCATCACTACTTTCAATCTCATCCGAGAACGTGCACATCCCAACATCAATCCTATGTGCCCCTGCAACCATATTAGCAACTTGCGCCGCAAACGCTCCGGCAACAAATCCCGCATCGATATTGACAACGCTGATAACAGAACAGGATTGCAACATCGACAAAAGCGCAGCCTCACCGCCACCACCCAGGCCATATCCAGTTGATACAGGAACACCAATCACAGGCGCATCGATAAGTCCGGCAACAATAGTCGGAAGCGTCCCCTCTCGTCCTGCTGCGACCACAACAGCACCAACGCCGCGTTCTTTGAGTTTTGATATTTGTGGCATCAGCCGGTGGATCCCTGCGACACCGACATCGTATATTGCTACAACCTCACACCCCATTTCTTGAGCCACCACGCGCGCCTCTTCGGCAACACCAATATCAGCCGTACCTGCCGACAGGATACCAACCACTCCGCCAGAACTCGGACAAGGTGTACCGTTGTGAACAACAGCCGTACAAGCGCGTTCATTCCATTCAATGCTATCAGGATCGAATGCATCCCGCACTGCTTCTATCTGCTCATCAGACACGCGCGTAAGTAGTGCTCTTCCGGCATGTTTTACCTGAGTCTTTGCAATAGCCACCAGATCTTCAGGGCGCTTGCCCTCAGCAAGCACCGCTTCCAAAACACCAGTTCGATGCATGCGGTGCGTATCGATCTTCGCGATCTCAGAAACGGACGTAAAACCCATTGACTTGATCTGCATTGTTGCAGAATCAATATCCATCTGCCCGCTTTTCAATTTTAGTAAGATCTCTTCTAATTCCATTTTCAATCACGCCAGTTTACTTTGAACCTTTTTATAGAATTTGCTGATCGTTGTCCTCACAAAACGTGCGGGATGTTCCGCCTTTGTTAACTTAATAATATCATGTTCAACGATGGTATAAGTGTGCTGTCCGTCAATGACAATGACCGCTTCTTTTTCAGGATTTGTCAACTCAACCTTGATAGAACCGTTTGCAGGAACCACCCAGGGTCGTGATGATAACTTAAATGGTGCAAGCGGCACGATCAATGCAGCATCCACGCGCGGGTCTATGATGGGTCCGCCTGCACTCATAGCATAGGCAGTCGAACCCGTGGGGGTTGCAAAAACCACACCATCCGCGCGTAGTTCACCAAGTTCACATTCATCCACACTGATCTTGTATGTAAGTATTTTTGCAGGTTTAGCCGTGATTATAACAACTTCATTAACAGCAGATTGAAGTGCCTCACCATTCAATGATACTGCCAATCTTGCCCGCTCACTGTATTTGAAACCCTCAAGCACATTTTCGATCGTTTTGATCGCATCTTCGGGATCTACATCCACAAGGAAACCAAGTGTGCCCATATTGATAGCAAGAACAGGAATCGGATCATCCATCTTTGAGATATTACGAAGAACGGTCCCATCACCTCCAACAGATATTACAAGTTCAACACCATTCTCTCGCATCTTATTAACAGGCAACACACTGTCACCTTCGATACCCAACGCTTGCGCTGTCATTGGCCCAATTACAATATCAACTTTGGATCCAAACCTTTTCAAAATAGTCTTAATCATCTCAAGAGCATCCACGTGGTCACATCTTGACACAATACCTATCTTTTTCACTTTAATTATATTTGTCATTAAATTACCCCCTGGAATTCAATTTTAAAATATCAATGTGGGCATGTCCATTGGATGCAACCATATCCACACGGTTCATAAGACCATTAGGCAATTCAAGCGGGTCACCATATTCATTGGAAACCATCCCTCCTGCCTTTTCAAGTATAAATTTCCCTGCCGCAACATCAGTCAATCGCAAAGCCCTGCGGACGTCAACAAACGCATCCATCCTGCCAGATGCGACATAACATAATTCCAGCGCTACACTTCCAAGTATCCTCATCCTTCGAACCCCTTTGCATAATATGGATGTTCGTTCAACATAAGGACGATAACCATATACACTTATGCAAAACTCATGAACATCCGAATTACCGGATGGATTTATCGACTTTCCATTCAAATATGAACCCTTGTCTAACCCTGCATGATATGTATCCCCATTTGCAAGATTCTGGACATATCCAAATGAAGTCCCAGACAGATCAGGTTTTGCAATCGCAATGGATACACTATAAAATGGAATACCAAAAGCCGCATTGTACGTCCCATCAAGAGGGTCGAGTATGATTGAGAATTCAGGTTCATCCCCTTCCCCGATCATTATATCTCCTGCCTCTTCGCTGAGAAGCCGCATCGATCTGCCGTCATCCTTTAAAACCACAAGTATTGCATCCTCTGCAGCCGCATCGATCTTTGTTGTCGGAGTACCGTCAGCCCCCATATAAACACTGGCGTAAGCATCACTACTGCCCACCATATCTTCAATAGCATCTGCTGCAGCTTGCGATGCGCGGTTGCATAATTCTGAAAAATCCGGATTGAGTGCCATAAGGTTTGAGGAAATGATGATAAAGATAATGACAAAAACAAAAACAATGGGCGTATCAGATGCCCATTGCCTTGTTTGTTTTCGCTATCGACTTTGCACCATCTGTCTCGATCTCCATCATAGCACGGATGGCATCCACATTCTCAGGTATCACATCGGATTCCTGATGGACAGCCTGGAAGAAGTACAATTCTCCTTCATACATGGTTATGGATTCATCCCATACACAAGTCTCCCACATATCACTTCTTGGGCGGTCAAGATCCCTTGCAAGTTCCATTATCTCGGCAGTCGATGTGATTCCCTGCCCGACAAATCTGACTCGTGACTGCTTTGCAAGAACGGCCTGTACATCCTTTGCTGTGCACTCGTTTCTGAATTCCATGTTAAGCGTGTGCATGTGCATCAAAGTGGTTGGAAGTTTGACAGCCATTGTCGCAATATCAATATGCGGCATGATCGTATTCACATCAGGACCGTGGTGTGATGGAAGTGTAATTGGATTTGGAATGATTGCATTGATGGGGCCGTGTTTGATATCTCCTGGATCAGCTGCTCTGCGCAAGAGTGTCGCTCGAACTTTCTTTATACCAAATTCCTTATCAAGGGGTGATATTACTCTGCAAAGAGCGGTTGTATTGCATGAGACAACCCTGACAAAGTCTCTTCCAAGGGCTTCACTGTAATTTGCATCAGCATTGAAAGAGCAACCTGCAAGCTCATGATCTTCGCCGCCCTGCCATATTGCTTTGACACCTGCCTTTTCATAGAGGGATTTGTTCTTCTCACCAATGCCGCCGGGTGTACAATCAACAACAACATCAGCACTGCTGATCATGTCATCAACAGTTCCAGCAGCTTCTATGCCGAATTTTTTGAAATCATTGATACTCTCTTGAAGAGTATAGATATCATACCCTTTATCGTGAGCCATCGAAGCCTCGAAATTGGGTCTTGTCTTTGCAATGCCTACAACTTCCATGTCATCCTGCAGACGAACAGCATCTGCAACCCTCTTACCTATAGTACCGTATCCATTTACTGCAACTTTCACTTTTACCATTTAAAATCCTCCCATGCGTATTTGCCACAATTATAAACTATAACATATTAATCCATGATAACTTATAACGACCCATAACCCATAACCAACTGTGTGGTCAACTGGAACTAATTATACTAATGTTGTATTTACTGTCAGTTATTAATAAATAAGTGTCGATATCGCATCGGCTCTACATAATTCCGATGTTTCAAAGCCAATACGTACCCCTCCCATAATATGTTATATTCACTTTCCAATTATTAGAGTTTCCCCTTTAGTGAAATCGACTTCCTTTATCGAACCCGATACAACCTTTTTATCCCCGAATATTCCTGTCAGTTCGACAGAATCACCATCAACAACAATTCTGGTCACTGATTCCATAATCAATTCCCGCTCGCCACCGCGAACAAGTACAGCATTTAGTTCACACATTTTCCACATCTCCATAATTTAGTCATTAAGCGTTAAACAACAACCATTTCACATCAACCATTAGCCATTGAACATTTTTTATCCATCAGTCACAGTTCACTAACCTTGCAACCGAATAACCCATTTTAAGCCCCATGTCTTCCGCCACACTTTCACACTTTGTACGAAGCAGATAAGCGATCGGACCAAAGTTTCGCTCTGAAAGTGTTTCATAATTTGCCATTCCCTTACTGATTATGAGTGATGCATTATCAAACGCGTCCATAAGTTCTGCCGGTGCATCATCAAAACATACACCAATCGCATCCGAACCAGTTGTAAGTACATGATCGACCTTTTTATCTATCCCAAACTCATGCACATCATCCATTGTGACATCTGTGAGTATTGGAGCACCGCGAACTACCAGTGTGATATTTCCACCCATTTTCTTGATGATCTCAAATACCAGTGTATCCAGCAATATCTCGCCGCAATTGTCAGCTACATAGACCACGTTATCAAGCATACCGAGCATTTTTGAAGTATCATCCACATCCAACCCGCGCTTGAACAGTTCTGTGAACGTCTCATCGAAAACATCAGGTGCAACGTCAAATCCCATAACCCCGAAATCAAAATAATTACCTATCACAGATGCGAGCACAGCACGCCTGAATATCTCCCCATTTTCGGGTTCACCTTCATGTATCCGCTTCTTTGCAATTGGAAGCACTTCATTTGCAACCTTATTGCTTAGTTGTTTAAGTTCAAGATATGGATCCGGATCATTTAGAACCGCATACGCCTTGCGATGTATTGCCGTGGAAACTAATCCAGCCGGAATGCCGGGTTTGTAAATATTTTTTAGTACATCAATACCTGCCATTACGGTCTTGTGTATCAGTTGTTCATCATCAGTCGATAATCCTGCTTCATAATGTACTCTTGAGAGAAGGCAATGCGGACAGCGTGCGTCTATTTTCATATAAATATCCTATTTAGTATCCTCTATTTGATACTATTAACGCCTGCATCTAAAATAAGTGTAACCTTGATGACATTACAATACACATAGCATATTTATTATACAAAGTGTGTTATTTCACTTCCAATGAACCAAAAGATTTCACATCCAACCTCAACAATTATTTCATTATTGATATTGGCAGCATTTCTACTAATCTCATTTTTCCCTACAACCGCCATAGCATCGACCATTGTAGAAGTAAATCCTGTGAATACACCGGATGGTGCAGTTATCCTGATAATAGACGGACTCGGTTCTCCATACATATATCCAGAACTTACCCCTCACGCAATTGATGGAACTGCACTCAGTAAAGCAGTCGTTTACAACATTTCGCAGATAGCAGATAACAGCGCGCGTGTTGTGGACATCCGCGCACCCCAAACCTATACTGAAGCAGGACACTCTGTTTTGGTCACAGGGAATTCCGGTGCAGACGGTGAGATGGTCGGCTACTCCGGTGCCACCATCTACGACATAGCACATGACAATGGATATCTTGCCCTTGCAGTGCTTCAAAAAGGTGATTTTTATAATATGCGCGCTGAGCAGGACATTGTTGTGTATGATAAAACAAATTCCATCAACAATCCCACGATCAAGATATCTACATCCGAGCATTCAGGTGGCAATGTGCCACGGAATGTCGTTGAAGCGATGGAAATGCGCGCAGAAGGTGCATACGATTATGTCAATAGGTATCCTGAAAGTTCTGGGGAACGATATGATGCGTACAACAGGTGGGCGATTGATACTGGAAGCGATATCATAAAGTCGATGAGTGAAAGTGCGCCCGGACAAAAATATATCCTTACTATAAATGCAGGTGCAGTTGACAGTTCCGGACACTACCGAAGAAACGGCGGTTACATTGAAAATATAGAGGGTCTTGATGCTGCAGTCATGCCACTTTATGAACTGTGTATTGAAAACAACCTTGCATTCATATTTACGGCAGATCACGGAATGGCATTTGCAGCAGATAATGTTCGTGGTGGACATCAGGCTGAAAAGTATGCAGTTACTTCTGAAGCACAGATGATACCGTTCATTGTACATGCGCCCAATGTGGATGAGGAGTTGATTGATGGTGAATTCGGACAGGAGGATATTGCCCCAACGATCCTTAGCATATTGAACATCCCGAACGAATTGCGATTCACGGATGGCAGTGACATTGGACTGAAAGATTATGTGAACATCAATGTCGATGCACCGGCTTCAAGCAGTGTTGAACTGGTGCGCGATGGAGTTACTATCGCATCCGCATCTGATGATGATGAATATCTGTTTGTTGGTCTTGAATCTGGAGTTAACTATACCGTGCGTGCTGGCAGTGCACTTGGTGCACAAAATGGTATTATGGAACAGGAAGTGCTTGCAGATTCAGATATTATGATCGAATTTACGGCACAGGCTGTGATTTCGGGGAATGGGGAGGTTTTCCAGAATATGCGACACCTTATCGGTGGAGTCTTGATCGTGTTGATAAATGTCATCGGGTTGGTGGTTATTGTGAGGATATTGAGGGAATGAGCAGTTATACGATGTTAACTAAACAACATGTGTTTTGTAAAATCTAAAATGTATAGTCACATTTTAGCCATTATATCCAAAAAATCCTTATCCATTTCCAGAGTTCTTCCAATATCATTCATTGATTCAGACTTTGGAATCTTAATCTCTGTAATCTTACCATCACTGAGCACATATCTTGTTACTGTATCATCTTTCATATCAATGGGTTGTAGTAGGCTCGTAAATAGGTTCATACGCCGTCGTTTCCTCAACCATAGGGGACTCTTCTGGCGGTGGTGTGTATGTGGTGGTTTCTGGGTTTGCGCCGCCTGTGTCGGTGCAACCTGCTACGAGGATCATGAGGGTGAGAATTGCGGTGGTTATGATGATGGTTTT
>JAHYJJ010000183.1:0-2638 GCA_019429165.1 Methanosarcinaceae archaeon
TGTGTTGTTTTTTGATTCAATTGCCTGATCAAATTGCCAAATGTTTTTTGGTTCTTGTTTTTGAGGTTGTTTTCGATATGCTGAAAAACGTTTATCGGTTCAATCGATATGCTTTAATATATCAATGTACTTTTAAGTGCTGCATTGCCCGGGTAGCCTAGTTGGTTGGGGCGCCAGACTCATAGGGAATATTAAACCGTGCGTCCAAATCTCCTGAGAAATCTGGAGGTCGCGTGTTCGAGTCACGCTCCGGGCATAATGCACTCAATTTTTTGTTTTTGGATGGATGTAGTATGATGGCTGCGTAAATGTGATTATTCTATCTGAAACTAAAAATAATGCAACGCCGCCAGGCGGCACGTTCCACATATACTAAATTGAATAATCGAAATCGTTGGCAAAAAGCGTATTAAAAATTGTGGAATACGCTGGTAGCAATTGAAAATTCGATGTGTATGTAGGGCAACGCCGCGCATGCGCGGATTGTAGAATCGTTTTTATCATGCACCCATTATACTAAAAAATATGTACTTTTTGTAACTTTTTGCCACAGAGGACACAGAGAGCACAGAGAACGTAGCAACATTCCCTCTGTGTACTCTGTGCGCTCTGTGGCTGTCAGATATAGTTCTAAATTATACTTGTGGAGTAGTATAGTTTTGCCCTGATTCACACAACACTGTCTATAAACATCACATCACCAGATCGTGGTCTGATAACGCATCGGTCCTTTTTGTATCAACCGGGGTGTCAAGCCACTCTTTTAACAGGTTATTGTCATTGATCTTTTGCAAGTCATGTTTAAATTGGTCGGTGTAAATGACCTTCATTTATCCCCACACCAAAGCCAGTTCGTCGGCACTACTGATCTCATGAATATTTCCTTTTATGATATCTTGTTTGGAACTATTGATTCCCGCCATTAGTTCCGTATCATTCATTATTTGTATGGTTTCGATGAGCGAATCTAACTCGTCTCTCATATTTACCATGGTGTTTAAGATATCGGATGTTATTGTTTTATTGTTGGCAGATACAGATTCCATATTTTTCACCAAAAATACATTGTGTTTATTTTGTATAAATCTGAAGCGTTATTTATATCTAAATTCAGCACACGAATAATTGTGTTTTTTTGGAGTGGAGGGATACGCCGCGCCTAAAGGCGCGGTTTCGTCATTTTAGTTGACTACAATTGTATTTCCATCCAGCACATCCAACTCACTAACCCTGACCTCTGTTGTCGTGTTCCCGTATGATACTGTGTACGGTGCAATCGGCCTCGTATCGAATTGTGTTTGACCGGGCACAGGTCTCTCTGTTGAGTAAGGCACCGTGAACTCGTAGACGCCACCGGATGTTGTCTGGATGTATTCGAATGTCCTTCCCAGGCCTGGCCACTTAAATAAATAAAAGCATATATCCGGAAATTAAACCTGTTAGTATGCCTGCAACTATACCGGTTATAAATTCTTTAGTAGAAATAAATGTCTTCAGTGATTTAATCTCTTGTATTTTATTCCCATCAATCGTATCGATCAACTCATAACCAAATTTTACTACTTCTTTATACTTATCGAGGGATGCTATAGGTTCTACCCCTACTAAGCTCATTTCTATCCCTCTGGCTTCTTGTGCCATTTTTCGAAGTGTTTGCAATTTAGTACGAAATTCTGCTTCTGATATATTAAGACCGAGTTTTCGATTCGATTCGTTTTTTTCAATAACTTTCAATTGCTCATATATATGTACCCAAAGGAGTTTATAACAATCTAATGTAGCGCGAATTAAATGGTCATATGCTTTTTCAAGATTTACATTTTCATCATGATAATCCAATTTATGGTTATAAAGTTGAGATATATGTGCAAGTGTGTTTTCGAGTTCGATCAATATCTGTTGAGGTTTATCTCCGATATATCCCACTAAATCGGAATATGCGGCAAGAAAATCCCCCCTCCGGTCGGATTTACTTGGAGTACATATTTTTACAAAATATATACAGGTACAAATTCAGTTCTATAGAACTCAAAAATTTCATTTGTATCCATAAAATCAGTTTCCGATCTATGTTTTTATTGTTTCGTCAAATCTATGATTGATATCATACTTTTTGATTTTAAATATGCTGCCTCTGCTGGATACAATGCCATGGTCATCAAGTTTAACGACTTGTAGTTTTCGATGAGTTTTATTTTCTATAAATTTTTCAATATCTGCTGTTGTAGAGAATTGATCTATATTTACACCATATTTTTCTTCAAATATTACAGTTTTACTCATTTGTTTTCCTCAATTCGTATTTATTAATATTTTGTCTTATGTACATTTATGAGTTTACATACATTAGTAGATTGCTATTACAATCAAATATTTTCAAATAGTACCAAATGTGTAAAATTATGTGTTCCAAGTAAATTTGAGCATCAGCGTGCATTTTTTCGTGCTGATGGTGGGGATACGCCGCGCCTATTGGCGCGGTTTCGTCGTTTTAGTTGACTACAATTGTATTTCCATCCAGCACATCCATCTCATCAACTCTGACCTCTGTTGTCGTATTCCCGTAGCTGATGATATACGGTGCGATCGGTCGCGTGTCGAATTGTGTTTGTCCTGGCACAGGTCCCTCTGTTGAGTA
>JAHYJJ010000184.1:0-2627 GCA_019429165.1 Methanosarcinaceae archaeon
TCAACCCTTTCGACACGCTCAAGGACAATGTCAAGTTCATTCACTGCCCGGTCTCTTTTATTATCAAACTCGGCAACACCTGCGATCTCATCAATGATCTTGCGTCGTTCACCGGATGTCATGGTGAAGATACGTGTGACATCACCCTGCATTACGACATTGTAACCTTCAGGGGTGACACGTGCTTTTGCAAGGTATGTGTGAACATCTGTAAGGCTCACTGCCTTGCCGTTGAAGTAGAAATAACTGTAATATCCCGAATCGGTCCGCTTGATCTTACGACTGATCGTGATCTCATTGCTATCGATCGGCATCTCACGGTCGGTATTGTCAAACTTTATGGTAACCTGTGCAAAATCAGGTTTTTTCGCCTTATCTCCATTATATATCAGGTCTGTAAGTTTTTCAGCCCGCATTGTTCTTGAACTGGAAAGCCCGAGCGCAAAGAGAATGCCATCTATAATATTGGATTTCCCACTTCCGTTTGGACCGGATATTGTGGTAAAATCATCGAAAAAAGGTATTTTAACCTTTTTTCCAAATGACTTGAAATTTACAAACTCAATTTCCTTGATATACACGAGAGACCTCTGTTTTCAATAGTATATATTTTATAAATATATAATACGAGTTAATTCGACCTTAGGGAAAAATACTCTCGTTAGAAACCTGATCTTTTACGAGTGGTGGTTATTTCCACGTCTTCACCGTCACGTTTCACAATGGACTCAACACCATGTTCTG
Organism: Methanosarcinaceae archaeon; assembly: GCA_019429165.1. Taxonomy (GTDB): domain Archaea; phylum Halobacteriota; class Methanosarcinia; order Methanosarcinales; family Methanosarcinaceae; genus Methanovorans. Next base: position 745 of record JAHYJJ010000184.1, read on the forward strand.
ATTGGGACTCACGGCTCACATCTTTTTTATCATTTGCAATGATATATTCAGATCGATTGCTTTTTGTCGAAGATCGATCTTTATTGGTAATGTGTCCTGGATGCCCATTTCCACTCTCAGCAATGATATACTCCGTTTTTGGCTCAGTTTTCGGAATTTCGGGTTTTGGTTCTTCCCTTTCAACTTCGCGAATATTGAACTGCGCTTTATTTGGTTTGCGCGCTTCTACAGGATTTGGTTGTGACATAGAAGGTGTTGCAGATGGCTGAGTTGAAGTATTGCGAATATGGGGTTGTACAATGGGGTTTGAATTTGGGAGTGTATGTGGTTTTAGGACCGGGGTTTGTACTGCCAACGTAGAACCTTCTCTGTGGGCAATGCTACTATCGTTACTGTTTCTTTGTCCGATCAGGTTCCTTGTGGAGCGAAGTTCTGATTTCTGATCTAAAAGCTCGTCCATCATACCGTTCAGTGTGTTCGATAACTCTACAACTTTCTGTTCGATCTTTACCAGACGATTGTTTATATCAAGATCATTCTGGAGATCACGACGCAATTCGGTCATGATGGAGTCTCTCAGTGTAACTTTGAGTTCTTCAAATTCCTGATCTTTATCATGTAGCCTCCGCTCAAGGCGTTCTATTACAAAGTCTCTATTTTCAATACTCATGTAATCCCTCGCAAAACCATTCAAGCCCTCATACTTGGTATAGTTAAAACTATTACTCAATTATATGATAAAAAGTATAATATAACTTATGGTCGTGAATCCTGTTTGCGTACCTATTTATCAAATTCAATAGGATTAATCATGATAATTGATTGCCATACTCATATATTTCCGTCAAGAATTGCACAAAAGGCAGCACATGATCTGATGCACCTCTACGGTTCGCCGCCCGTTGCCGGGGTTACTGCGGCTTACCTGTCAGAACACATGGACCACTGCGGAGTGGATAGGTCTGTGATCCTTCCTGTTGCGACAACTCCTGATCAGGTAAGATCCATCAATACCTGGACATTGTCATTATTGAGTGACTGTGATCGTTTTATCGGACTTGGGGCAATGCACCCTGATTTTGATACGGTTGAAGATGTTGAAACTGTGGGTGATGAACTTGAGCGATTGAAAAAGGCAGGTATCAGGGGCGTGAAACTACATCCCGAGTTTCAGTTCTTCTATCCTGATGAGGAGCGCATGTTCAGGCTTTATGAGGCATTCATTGAGCATGACATGCTTGTGTTTTTCCATGCAGGTGGCGGCGGAACGTGGTTAAAGGAGATACATGGCACACCTGAGAGGTTTGCGGCAGTTGTGGATTCGTTCCCAAAAATGAAGGTTCTTGCTGCACATTTTGGAGGTTATGATTGCTGGGCGGGGGTTGAAAAATACCTTATTGGGCGTGATATCCTGTTTGATACTGCTTATATTTTCAAATCAGATGATGGAACAAAGTATCTTCCCGATGATGAGATAGTGCGTATGGTCGAGGCACACGGCAGTGAAAAAATATTGTTTGGAACCGACTATCCATTCAGAAGGCAGGATATTGAGATTGCAAATCTGATCGGGCTTGATCTGGATGATTCTGACAAAGAACGGATACTTGGGGAAAATGCGGCACAGGTGTTTGGGGTATGAAATAGACGCATAGGAATCATTACTTATTGTGGATGGCTATTTTTTCAAATTGCGGTCTTCATCTTTTTCTTCCGATTTTGTGAAGTATGAGTGCTATATGTACTACATCAATATAATGATATAATATCTGATTAATTATATCAGTATATTAATATATTTTAGTAATTATTATATCATCACACTGATATATTTTAGTAATTGTTATATCACTATACTGATATAATATAATAATTGTTATATC
>JAHYJJ010000185.1:0-2623 GCA_019429165.1 Methanosarcinaceae archaeon
AAATGAGGCAATACAGATAACAAAACATCATATATTTTCAATAATGATATCGTGTAACGCAGAGTTATTTAGAATAATTCTCAATCACTTTCTTTAATGTGTGAGTTAAACGGTATAATTCATGTATTTGTGGTTAGATTTGTGTTACAATTCTTGATATTATGTCAGGGTTTACATCTGCAATATATTTTTTGGATTGGTATAGATAAACATTTTATCTCAATCGTTATACCTCGCAGATCTGCTGCGATTGGGTGTGCCGTCGCAACGTTTGACTCAAAAGTTATTGATCACACACATTCAATTCAATAAAGATCCGGGCGCCTGTCGTCAAAGACCGGAATAGCTTTTCTAATATTATCTTTCTCACGCATATCAATATCATACATGATGATGCATTCTTCATCATACGCCTGTGCTTTTACTTCACCCCATGTATCGATTATCATTGAGCCTCCAAAGAATGTTGAGAATGGGTCTTCTCCTGTGCGATTGCAGGCGATGTGCGGAATCTGGTTCTCGATCGCACGGGCAATGGTGAGTGTTTTCCAGTGATGTTTCCGTGGGTTTGGGAACTCGGCAATTGTTACGAGTATGTCTGCGCCATCAAGTGCGAGTTTTCTTGCAACTTCCGGAAACCTCAGTTCATAGCATATTTCAAGCCCGATTGTGAGATCGTTCTTTTCCAGTCGGATTGGCATGATCGTATCTCCGCCACAAAAATACGATTTTTCCTGCTCGAATGGGTGAGTTTTTCTATACGTTCCGGCAAGTTTGCCGGATTCGATGCAAAAACCCAGATTGTAGTAACAATTCGATCGATTATGCGGCGCGGTTGTTTTTATATTATCGACGGCTTCGATTATTGAACCTATAAGGATGCAATCGTGCTTTTTTGAAAACTCGCATAGTGTCTCTATCGTTGGATGTGGCGTGCACTCTGCGTTCTCTTCAATGTTGTCATAACAGAATCCAGTTGAGAAAACTTCAGGTAGCACGATGAGTTTTGCACCTTCTGATATGGCATCTTCTGCCATTGAAAGTGCATGGTCGATGTTGATCTGCTTTTTGCAGTGGCGGATGTTCATCTGGATGCAGGCGGCTTTCATGTCATATCCTTTTGTGTTGTAATTATATTATCTTTGTTTAACGTGCTCAACCTTATACACCCGGTCGTTCTCCCGAACAACCCCATCCACTCCCAGCCCCACTTCCTGTCCCCGCCCGGCTTCTTTTGCAGTCTCTCCATCTACGATCAGAGAACTAACTTCCTGTTCAAGATATGTGGTGTATCCTTCGATAACGATATTATCTCCAACAGCCAACCCCTGTTCAAGTAATTTCACAGATGCAGCATTCTGCTTTGGAAAATAGTTAGTCACCACGCCGACAGCCTGCCGTTTCACAGGTGAGACATTCATATTATACTTGTATGCCAATCCTTCAGGTCCTGGTACGCCAAAATAGAAACCCGTGGAAAATCCGCGATTGTATTCCAGTGCCATTTGTTCTTTCAATTCCCGTGCGCGTTCAAGTGTGTATGAACCGTTCCGGCATTCATCCAGTGCTTCGCGGTAGCATCGGGATATGGTGGCAGTATAACCGGGGTTTCGTAGCCTGCCCTCCACCTTGAAGGCATCCACGCCTGCATCAATAAGTTCAGGCACATGTTCTATCATGCAAAGATCCCTTGCACTGAGCATGTATTTGCCTTTTAGATCCACTTCTCTTCCATCATCCGCGTGCAGTGTCCATTCCCATCTGCACGGCTGTGAACATTCTCCACAGTTGCCGGATTTTCCGAGCAGATATGCCGAGAGGTAGCACCTTCCTGATATTGCCTGGCACATTGCACCGTGTACGAACACTTCAAGTTCCATATCGGTGTCCTGCCGGATATTTTTAATTTGCTCAAGTGACAACTCTCGTGACAGCACCACACGGCTGGCTCCAACTGACTTATAGAAATTTGCAGTATCAGCATTGGACACATTTGCCTGTGTAGAGATATGTACTTTTAAACCACTATCAACAGCTCTTGTAATAACGGCAGGATCCCATGCGATGATCGCATCCACGCCTGCACTTGATGCTGCTTCAATTATTTCTTTAACAGACGGGATGTCATCGGGATAGACCACACTGTTCACTGCAAGATTGGCACGCAATCCATAGCCATGCACCTGTTCCACAAATGTATCGAGATTTTCCAGCGTGATGTCATTCGCCCTTGCCCTCAGACTTAACCTGTCGAGTGAAAAATAGACTGAATCCGCATTATCTTTGCACACTGTAAGGGCGGCAGGATTTTTCACTCCCATTATAAGTTCAGGTATTTGCTCAGTGTGTTTGTTCATGTGGTTTCATGGGAATGATTGGTTAAAACAGTTGTTGATGATTTTTGTTCACTTATTTGTACTGCATGGGTGTATGGAAGTTAGGGAAGAAGTGAGACACGAACGAACACCTGAGTCCTGCAGCATTACAGATGGTCTATTATCGGGTTCTTGAAAAAGGATACGATAAAGATATAATATAGAGACAACACTTAGTTAATAAAAGCAATTATTTCACAATTAAATAATACGAGAAAAAGTAGTTGATTTTCATGCATGTCGAAGGA
>JAHYJJ010000186.1:0-2617 GCA_019429165.1 Methanosarcinaceae archaeon
TGCAAAAAACGCACCAAACCGGCCACTAATCGCGTTTGCATCCGGCCACTAAAAACGCTCATCATCCGGCCACTCATGACGGAGATGATTCGGCCACTTTTAGAAAGTGAGCGCGATTTTATAATTGCTTAAGAATTAGCTTTTGAGCAGAAGAGATATTTTCTAAATTTACCTACACTTTTTGTATCAAATACATAAGGTGTACAATGAGGATTTTATCTATGAAACAAGTACGAGAAGTTTTGAGATTGCATCTACTTGCAAATCTCTCTTCAAGAAAAATACAAGGTGCTACTGGAGTAGCAAGAACTACAATTCAAGATTATATCAAACGGTGCAATGAAGCCAATATAAGCATTGTTTCGTTAAATGAAATGAATGATGATGCACTGCAAGTAAAACTTTTTGGCGGGCCAATAAATTCACCTTTGATACCTTCTAAAATTATGCCGGACTACAACTACGTTCATCAAGAACTTAAACAGTCCAAAAAAGACAAGACTAAAGTAACGCTCATGTTTTTATGGGAAGCGTATAAAGCAGAGTATGGTGATAATGCTTACGAATATACGCAATATCGAGTCTACTACAAACGATACAAGCAAAAACTAAATCCTTCCATGAGGCAAGTGCATATTGCAGGAGAGAAGCTCTTCGTAGATTATAGTGGGGTGACCATCCCTATCCATAATCAAAAAACAGGCGAAATTGATAAAGCACAAGTGTTTGTAGCTGTTCTAGGTGCCAGTGGATATACATTTGTACATGTAACCCATTCTCAAACGCAGGAGGACTTTATTCTCTCTCATGTATTAGCATATGAGTTCTTTGGAGGCACTCCAAGAGTGGTAGTTCCTGACAACCTGAAATCAGCCATCATTTTCAATGACAAGCAACATGGGCTTGTTATCAATGAGAGTTACGCTGCACTCTCTCGTCATTTCAATATGAGAGTCGAACCGGCTCGTCCTCGCAAACCAAAGGATAAGCCAAAGGCAGAACAGGGTGTTCAGGGAATACAACGCTATATATTAGCTCACTTTAGGCATTTGAAAATATTCAGCGTTGAAGAAGCCAATGAAAAAGTAGCTGCAATACTTGAAAAATATAACAATAAGGTTATGAAACATCTGGGCAAGAGTCGCTCAGAACTTTTTGTTGAGTTGGACAAACCAGAGCTTCAAACACTACCTGCCAATCGCTATATTTATGAGCAATTTAAAGTTGCTCGTGTCAATATGGATTATCACATCTCTCTTAAAAAATGCAACTACTCCGTACCCTACAAATATCTCAAAGAGGAAGTTGAAGTGAGGTATTCCACGCATCATGTAAGAATCTATTTTAAAAATGATTTAATAGCGACACACCCAAGACTCCGCATTATAGGACAAACTTCAACTCTTCATGAACATATGCCAAGTACACATCAATATATCGATGAAAAAATGAATCCGCAGAGACTCAGATCGTGGGCTAAGAGTATTGGTGAGTACAGCTGTGTATTTGTAGAAGATGCATTTGAAGCCGTAGAGCATAAAGCAAATGCTTATCGTCAAATAGTGGCGGTACTCTCACTCGCAAAAAGATATGGAAATATGGAATTGGAATTGGCACTAATGTATGCAATAGAAAAACGGATACTTAAGGTTAAATCCATTACCTCTATTTTAGATAAAAAACTTTATCTTCAAAAGAGTGTAAATAATGCTGTTTGTGAGACCCTCTCTCTTTTTAATACGCATCCAAACCTTCGCGGTCCAGACGCATATAAATAAACCAAAAAACAAAAAGTATACAGGAGATAAAAATATGACACATGCACAATTAACAAACAAAATAAGCCAACTTGGTTACCAAGGCTTTAAGGACGCTTACCAACGACAGAGTGAAGATACGGCTTACTCTTCTATGAGTTTCGAAGAGAGGCTATTTCAACTTCTTGACGCTCAAGAGATATTTTTAAAAAATAAACGTATCATCATGAATCATAGACTCTCTAAAATCAAAGACAAACAAGCTTCCCTTGACGCTATTGATTATAGAGCCGACAGAAGAATAGACAAGGCTCAGATTCAATCATTGTCACAGCTAAACTTTATACGCTCAAATCAAAATGTAATTATTACTGGAAAAACCGGCACCGGTAAAAGCAACCTAGCTCAAGCACTCGCAAATAGAGCAATCTTTGATGGATTTAAAGTCTACTATGTCAGAACTCCAACACTCCTTGAAGAGATACGAATATCGAGGATAGATGGAACGTATACAAATTTGCTCAACAAATATTCAAGGTTTCAACTTCTAATACTCGATGATTTTGGTGTTGCCCCTATGGTGGAAGATGATGCTACAAATTTGTTTGAAATCATAGAAGATCGAACAAGCATAAATTCTACGATTATTACTTCACAGCTTCCGGTGAGTGAGTGGTATAACTATCTCAACAATAACACGATTGCTGATGCCATACTTGATAGAATTGTTTACTCTTCACACAGAATAGAACTCCAAGGCGAGTCCATGAGAAAAATGAATTCAGTGATGCAAAATTGCCCTTATTAAAAACATCATCCGGCCACTTTATGCTAAAATGACACTACAGAAAATATCTCTT
>JAHYJJ010000187.1:0-2612 GCA_019429165.1 Methanosarcinaceae archaeon
TTTAAGTTTAAGTTTAAGTTTAAGTTTAAGTTTAAGTTTAAGTTTAAGTTTAAGTTTAAATGTGAATTTTAATTATTGTAAAGTTAATGCAAATTAGCAACCACAACTAAAGTCGCTCGATAACATTCGCAAATGCAAAGTTTGGCTTTACATCATCTATCTTTATACGGACATGTTCACCAACTTTAACATCCTTGACAAATGTCACAAATCCTTCAATAACGACCGCACCATCACCACTTGAACCAAGTTTTTCAATCGTGACCTCAAACTTATCACCTTTTCTCAGTGGTGCGGTCAGGAACTTTTTACCTATGATATATATCTCTGCACTCTGTGTCCTTGATGCTTTTGGTGTATACGCACGGACATACGTGAAACTATTGCGTACCTCATCAATATAATCCTTGAACATGTCACCCTCAAACACCTTTACAACAAAGTGCCCTTGTGGTTTGAGTATCTTCTTTGCACATTCAAGTGCAGAAGTTACAAGGGCAATTGAACGCCCATGGTCCAGACTCCAATTTCCAGAAAGATTTGGTGCAGCATCACATATCACAACATCTGCGCCGCCCTCGCCTACAAGTTTAATTATCTTTTCGATCGTCCTGTCAGCAGTCATATCCCCTTTGACAGTGTCAACACCATCTATGGGCTTGATACGTTGCAGATCAACACCAATAACCCGTCCGCCAGAAATTTTTTTTGCGACCTGGAGCCATCCACCAGGAGCTGCACCAAGATCAACGACCGTATCACCCTCATTGATAACCTCGAATTTCTTATTTATCTGTGTAAGCTTGAACGCCGCACGCGAACGATGGCCATCGCTCTTTGCCTGCCAGTAATATGAATCACGTCTATCTCTTGCCATAAGTATCCGCTTAATTCGTATTCAAACATCAAATAGCTTGTGCAGACTTTAGCTGTTCAAGTCTTTCACTAACACCCAATATTGTGTTTTCAATATCCGATATACCCCCGGGCAACCAGAAATCATAATCATAATAGAGGTTTAACAGGTCACTGTAACGTTGTTCAAGTTTTAGGATATCAGAATCGGGCACCGGTCCATCAGAAAACATATCAATCTTTTCATTAAGTCTTTTTGCACGCTGTTTCAATCGAGACGAAAAACTTTTGGCAACCTTGCTCATGTCAACCTCGCGCTTTGACAATTCAAGGATATCGATTATTTCACTCAGCTCATACGGAATATCGGGAAACGCATTCGGTCCGGATATGTAATAAGTCTCATCCGAATCAGCACCTTCTACTTCCTCAAAAGAAACTGTCTCGATCAAATGGTCGCTTAATGCGGATTCACAAAGTTGTTCGACATCAGCAAGACCAACAACCCCAAGCCTTCTAATCTCCGCATGTTCCTGCACGATAAGGTGTATCTCTCCAATTGTTGAAGCACCAAGCACATCAACAATTCCGGCAAGTTCATCTTTTGTTATCATAGTAGTTACCCATCCAGTCCATTATCATTCGATACATGCCAATGATATTATTATTAAAGCAAATATCTGCGGCTGCTGAGTGCACTTTTCAAGATCGCATCGGCATTGTGTTTCTCGATCTTAACATCCATGGTCTTTTCGATCAAAGGAATGTCATCAGCCAGACCATCCATAGCATGTTTGACCAATTGCTGGTCTCCGCCTGTAATTATGTAATCGATGTTATTGACATCAATGTTAACAGTATCATCAAGCATTTTCTTGATCACTATTCGTACCTTCTCAACATGATGTGCGATATCTTCATCCCGGAGTTTTTCAAACCTTCCCTGGCTAAATCCTCCTTTTGTGTGCTTTGCCTTCACACTGCTTCTTACGACCTGATATGTTTCAAATCCACTCATATCAGGTGCAAAACCCACAAATGATTCACCAGCATGCACAATTACTACAAAAATACCAACGTCTTTGTTTTCCATAAGTTTTAGATTTTTGATGTCAAAGGTCGTCCCAAATTTTAACATAGAATTATTTAATGGAAAAACAGGTGCAACAGCTTCGCGCACCATGCCAAATGTATCATAGAAAAGCACATAACCGGTTTTGGAATCGATCTTACCCAGCAAATGTTGGCTGTTTTCGTCAATTTGCCCCAAGACATCATCTGAGTTTTTGAGATCGGATAATGACTGACCCTGCGGGACATATACCGTGATGAGTGTTTCTGAATTGGACTGTAGAGATCTTAACTGAGAAAGGTATTCCGAAAACCTCATAGGGGAGAGAGTATCCATGCCCCTTAATAGAATGTGACCCGTTGCTTCTTTTTTCAGTTCATTGCGTTCATGCATCAGCGTTTCGATCTTGATGTTCGCTTCATTTAATTTAGACTCAATTTCCTGTTTTACAGAAATCGAAGTTTTTGATATATGATCTCTCTTTTCAAGCCGGGATTGAAGTCTTTTAATATCAATTTCAAGTTCAACAATATGAGATTGTAACATTTCCACCTGGTCTTCGAGTTTATCCTTACCCGATATCTTCCCAAACAGGACATTAATATTATCAATTACTTTTTCCTTTTCGATCATCGCTTTCAAAATAAACATTCATACAATAAAAATCATACTTATTTCAATACCA
>JAHYJJ010000016.1:0-19642 GCA_019429165.1 Methanosarcinaceae archaeon
AATATTACACTCGGACGCCAGACATCCAACGAGGTAATACTGGTTCCCAGACTGCGTGTTGCGCTGGAGCGGTTAAATCCCGATCTACCAAAAGAAGCCATTGACCTTGCCATCGAAGAATTGGCGCGGGATCGGAGCATAATGAGTCCTGCCAATGCAAACCGCGATGTGTACCTGTTATTGAAGAATGGTGTAAAAGTCTCATATCAGGATAGTAAGAATGATAATGGGCAGATTATAGAAAAAGTACAGGTCATTGACTGGAACGTGCCTTCAAACAACGATTACTTCCTTGCATCACAATTATGGGTATCAGGTGAAATGCACAAACGCCGCCCGGATCTCATGGGATTTGTCAACGGATTACCTCTAATCTTCATCGAACTCAAAGCATCCTACAGGCGGTTAGAAAATGCCTATCAGGATAACCTGCGAGACTACAAAACAACCATTCCCCAGATATTCTGGTACAATGCACTCATAATACTCTCCAATGGCAGCCAGAGCAAAATAGGAAGTATAACTTCTGCATGGGAGCATCTGGCAGAATGGAAAAAAATTAACAGTGAAGGCGAAGAAGGTATAATATCTCTTGAAACCATGATCCTTGGGACATGCGAACCCTCTCGCCTGCTGGATATTGTGGAGAATTTCACAATCTTCAGCGAAGCAAGCGGAGGTCTTGCAAAACTGGTCGCAAAAAACCATCAGTACTTAGGTGTCAACAATGCCATCAGATCATTATTGGAGATAAAAGAGAATCAAGGGAAACTTGGAGTATTCTGGCACACGCAGGGTAGCGGGAAAAGTTACTCAATGGCATTCTTCTCCCAAAAAGTGCTTCGCAAACTCCCGGGCAACTACACCTTTGTTATCATCACAGACAGGCGGGAACTGGATAATCAGATATACAAGAACTTTGCCAACACCGGAATAATAACAGAAGAACATTCACAGGCCACAAACGGTGAACACCTCAAGCAGCTTTTAAGTGAAGATCATCGTTTCATATTCACATTGATCCAGAAGTTCCGAACAAAAAAAGATGAAACAACATATCCAATGATATCAGATCGGGATGATATCATAGTCATCACTGATGAAGCGCATCGAAGCCAGTATGACACACTTGCAACCAACATGCGCAACGCTCTGCCAAACGCTGCTTTTATTGCTTTTACAGGTACACCTCTCATTGTCGGAGAAGAAAAAACAAGGGAAGTATTCGGGGATTACATCAGCATCTATGACTTCAAACAATCAGTAGATGATGGAGCCACTGTACCACTATACTATGAAAACCGCATTCCTGAACTTCAACTCACAAACGAGAACATGAACGAAGACATGCAATCCCTCATCGAAGATGCAGAATTGGATGAAGAGCAGGAAAAGAAATTTGCCAGAGAATTCAGCAGGGAATACCATCTAATCACCAGAGAAAAGCGGCTTGAGAAAGTTGCTGAAGACATTGTTGCTCATTTCATGGGCAGAGGAACTACAAACAAAGCAATGGTCATTTCCATTGACAAAGCCACGGCTGTAAAAATGTACGATAAAGTACAGGTTTATTGGCAGAAGTATCTAAAAGACCTTGAGTCGAAGCCATCATCATCTGATGAGATGGAAAAACAGGAGCATCTGGCAAAGATCAAATTCATGAAAGAGACCGACATGGCGGTTGTAGTATCTCAGGAACAGAATGAAATTACAACGTTCAAGGAGAAAGGGCTGGACATTGCACCACATCGAAGGCGGATTGTAAATGAGGATCTGGACAAGAAGTTCAAGGATGCGAAAGATCCATTCCGTATAGTATTTATCTGTGCCATGTGGATGACCGGTTTTGATGTACCATCATGTTCCACCATCTACCTCGACAAACCCATGCGAAACCATACATTAATGCAAACGATCTCCAGAGCAAATCGTGTGTATGGTGACAAATTGAATGGTCTGATAGTAGATTATATAGGAGTATTCAGGAATTTAGAAAAAGCACTGGCCATTTATGGTTCTCCAACAGACGGAACAAAAAATGGTGAAACACCTGTAAAAGACAAAAGTTTCCTTGTTGATGCTCTAAAACAGGCAATTGATGAAACGATCGTATTTTGTAAAGAACATAATGTAAGTCTATCAGGGATAGAGGATGCTGATGGTTTCGGGCGTGTGAAGTTAATTGATGATGCAGTTGATTCGATATTGATCAGTGATGATTCAAAGAAAAAGTACCTGTTGTTAGCCGGAAGTGTGGCAAGAATATACAAGGCTATTCTTCCTGACAAAGCAGCAAATGGATTAGCCCCCTGTCAAAAACTCATCACAACAATTGCAGAGAAAATTCGTTCTTTAACACCAAAAGCAGATATTTCCGGCATAATGGAAGACGTCGAAATATTGTTGGACAAATCCATTGCAACCGAAGGATACGTTTTTCATGATCCATCAGAACAAAAAAAATATGGTGAAGATAACTATATTGATTTGAGTCAGATAGACTTTGAAGCATTAAAATCAGCCTTTGAAAATGGTCGTAAACGAATTGAAACTGAAAAACTAAGGGCAAGCATAGAACGAAAGCTGATTCAGTTAGTTCGTTTAAACAAAACTCGAATAGATTATTTAGAAAAATTCAAGATAATGATCGATGAGTATAATTCCGGTTCCCACAACGTTGAGATGTTCTTTACAAAACTTATGGCGTTTACAAAGGAACTAAATGCAGAGGAAAAACGTGCAATTGCTGAAAATCTTACAGAAGAGGAATTGACTATTTTCGATCTACTGAAAACGCCAGATATAAGCTTGACCAAAAAAGACGAGCTGCAAGTAAAAAAAGTGGCACAAAAACTATTAGAAACACTAAAAGGGGAAAAATTGGTTCTTGACTGGCGTAAACGACAGCAATCAAGAGCTTCTGTTCGTGTATCAATAGAAGTTACTTTAGATCTTTTACCTAGAATATATACTCCGGAAATATACCAAAAAAAGTGTGATCTGGTATATCAACATGTATATGACTCGTATTTTGGCTCGGCGCAGAGTATTTACGCACATGTTTGAATGAACAAAAGTGGTTTTTGCCGCATGAGCAAAAAGCAAGATATTTTCAGACACAAAAATCCCCCACTCGACAAATATCGGCAATTATATATCTTAATCTCCCCAAATCACAAACAATCAATCAGATAAGGGTGATTATATGATAAGCGTTAACGAAAAGGGATTAGATATAATTGATGATATGCTCGACTGGGAAGAAGAGATGAAGGTTGAATCAAAGCAACTCGCAAACGGTGCTACCATTATTGACTGTGGTGTCAATGTTGAAGGTGGCTATGATGCAGGAATGTACCTCTCACGCATTTGCCTTGCAGACCTTGCAGAGTTAACCTACACAAAGTTCGACCTCGACGGTGTTATGGTTCCGGCAATTCAGGTGTCCACAGACCATCCAACCATCGCATGCATGGGTTCACAGTATGCAGGCTGGAGAATTGCTGTTGGTAAATACTTCGGCATGGGTTCAGGTCCGGCAAGAGCACTTGGTCTTAAACCAAAGGAACTTTATGAGGAAATTGGCTACAAAGATGATTCCGAATCTGCAGTTCTTGTGATGGAATCAAGCGCACTTCCCAATGAAGAAGTTGTGGAATATATCGCAAAACACAGCAATGTCGAAACCGAAAATGTTTACATCGCAGTAGCACCTACTGCATCAATTGCCGGTTCAGTGCAGATATCCGCACGTGTCGTAGAAACTGGAATCCACAAGTTGGAATCCATTGGCTTTGATATCAACACTATCCAGAGCGGATTCGGAGTTGCACCGATCGCACCTATTGTTGGCGATGACACAAAATGCATGGGTTCAACCAACGATTGTATCATCTACTGTGGCGAGACATATTACACCGTAGCATACGATGATGTGGAAAAACTCGAAGAGTACGTGAAATTGGCACCATCCACAACATCAAAAGATTACGGTAAGCCATTCTATACAACATTCAAGGAAGCCGACTTTGACTTCTTCAAGGTTGATGCAGGTATGTTCGCACCAGCAAAGATCACGATCAATGACAGAACCAGCAAGAAATCATTCACCAGCGGTCGCATAAACCCTGGTATTTTGCTTGAGTCTTTTGGCATCAAGAACGTATAAATATAAAACGTAGAATATTATCTACGAAATGCAGCCAATTGGCTGCATATTACTTTTTTTTTGTTGCATAAATAAGATTGATCTATTTGAAACTAAAACTAATACAACCGCCACAAGCGACGTATTCCAACACCACTGATTCTAGAAGATCATTCAAATCAGTTGGATTAATCGTAATGTATGATCTATGGAATTATAAGGCAATTCACTTTGTCCATTAAATATGAAATATGAAATATGATGAATTTATCGATTATGGCGGGAATACGCCGCCTGCAGCGGATTGACTCGGCATCAAAACTACCTAAACAAGTACAAATTCATTGAATTTTAGCATCCACAACCACATGCCACACACCCGGTGAATATTTTTTGATCCTGCGACATTCCATAATCTCAACTTCGCGCCCCATCGCACGCGCCGCACCCTCAATTCGCGACACAGGTCTGTCAAATAGCAGACTCTCCGGCGTTGTTTCATGATAATGCAAAATGCCGCCGCTTTTTTTAATCGCCTCAATCCCTTGCTCTAGATAGTGATGCGTGATTCCGACATATCCCATGATCACCCTGTCAGCAACACCTTGCGGTGTAACCTCTGCACAATCCCCGTTTATTGGCTTGATGATGTTCTCAACATGGTTTAACTTGATATTCTCGCACAGGTAACTAAATGACACAGGATTTAGTTCAATAGAAAAGATTTGTTTTGGTTTTGCATGTACTGCCATCGGGATAGAAAAATACCCGATGCCTGCAAACATATCTACAACAACCTCGCCGCTTCCGACCTGACTCATCCGCTTTCGTTCGAGCAGGTTGCCTTTTGAGTACATTATTTTTGTAACATCCATCTTAAAAAAGCACTGATGTTCCTTGTGAATGGTTTCGGTTTTATCTCCAATTATGCTTATTCGGTTTGGTTCACGAAACTGCCCCTCGATCCCAAGATCCTGAATCACGCTTTTGCATCGTGGATACATATCAAGAAGAGCTTTTGCAATTATAGATTTTATGTTATCGATTTCCGGTGGTATGCTGACTATAATTATATCGCCAATTATCTGCCAGCCGGATGGCACGTACTTGAAATCATTTGAGGGAATACTACCTTCAAGTCGATCTTTTAATGACTGCCATTTTCCATAATATTCGGGAGCATCCTGTTCAATTATAGTGTATCCTTCTATATATGTTTTGATGGGGATCTCCAGAAACTTTTCATCTTTAGATCCGGTCAATTTAATTTTTCTGGTGCCATCAAGTAAATCCCTTTGAAGCAGATCAGACCTTGCAGATTCTGCTTTTTCAACCGGTATCAGGATTGCTTTTTTCATAGTATCTATTTTATAAATATATGGTGCGAGTGAATTCAAGCATAGTGAGGATTTTCTCGTATTTCGTCCAAAATTATGGTCAACATTCAATGCACAAAACAAATAATTGTTTTCATAAATAAAGTTTACATAAATTCGATTCGGTTGTTTGCGAACGAACATTTATATATATTGCACCATATTATTTATTATCATGGCACGAGCTGGAGACCACACTGCATTATTTTCTACAGATCACGGTTTCATTGCATTAAATGGTCCTGTAAAACTTATAATATTGGATTTCTTAAAGAACGGCTCAAGATCGTTCGATGAAATTGTTAAACATACCGGAAAGGCAAAATCAACAATCTCAGTACACATTACTGACCTTAAGTCATGCGACCTGCTCGAAGAGCACATTGATGCAAATGATAAGAGAAAAAAGATATATAGCTTAAATTCTCAGTATATGGCTTGTTCGCAAGAGCCTATTATTAAACATTACAAAAAAATATTAGAAAGAGTTGCGTCATCCAGTGATGACGAATACCATTTTTTAAAGTCTATTTTTCATGCTATGCGATTTGGTTTCGAAGCACATGGGATCAATCATGAACCTATCATGAAAAAGATAGGTGCAGATATAGGTGAAAGTATATCCATCAACTTCCAATCAACTGATCTCAATGGTGTGCTTAAGGATATAGCAAATTTTTGGGATACACACAATATGGGAGATGTGTCCGTGATCAAAACAGATCCACTGACAGTTATTGTCCATAATTGTTTTGATTGCAAATTGATGCCTGTTGTTGGTAAAACTCTTTGCTCTTTTGATGAAGGGCTTCTGGAAGGAATAATTTTTGGAAAATTGGGGCTCAACTGCACCATCAAAGAGACGGAATGTTTCGGAAATGGTTTTGAACATTGTCTGTTTGTGATGCAGGACTAAACAATCTGTATAAGATCGTCAGACTATATTATGAATGTTTTATAATAACTCCCAATTCTGATTTTAATAGTGGACCTATATGAGCTACAATTCCTGGAGCATCCGTTTTTTCACGGCAAACGATTGCATGTTCCATTATTCCTATACGTTCAATTCCGTAAATATCCCGTGAATGTCCTGTCTTTTTAACTGCAGCCTTCAGTTCAGAGCGGGTTGTAGCATTTGCTATAACTCTGTCAGTGCCTGACTTTTTCCATTTCCACCACAGATCAACCTGTTCCTTTGTAAAGCAAACTTTTGTATCATTATCAACCTTGACAATTTCAATAGAAACCGGAAGGTGTGGTATGATGCCGAAACGTGATGCAATTTGTTTGACATCCCCTATTCCCAGTGGTTTGAGTCCATCAAGGGTTATGTTAACCTTAATTCCAATGTCAACAATGATTCCATTTTCGTTTATTGAATCAATGTATCCTTTGTAGACTTGTCCAATCTCTGCTTCTTTGACTGGTGCGCCATATTTTGTCAACAAATAATTAGCACAGAACTCGTCATCCTCGCCTGTTATTTCGATCTGTACCCAGCCATCCTTGGTTATGTGGGTCTGGGCTGATGCATCAATATCTTTGATGTCATTGGCTATCACAGCTTCGAACGAATGGACAGCACGGTCACGACTGCCATATATTTTTAAAAGTAATATTATTGATTTCATGATCACCTGGGATGTGTATAAAATATATATGTAATTAAATAATTAATATACATTACTTAATATATTATCTGATATGTATTGTCTGATATGTATTATTTGTTAGTATCACGTATTGATATTATTTGTTAGTATCACGTATTGATATTATTTGTTAGCATCATTTGTTAATTATTGATTCAAGACGCCGACTCACATCACGGTGTGACATAATAACAGATTCATCGATCTGATCTTTTGAAGATTCAATCAAATTTGCTATAATTTTAATATCTCTATTGAACGGCCCAAGTTTTCGGTATAGTGTTTCCTTATCTGCACCACTTTCACTTTCTATAATATAAATTCTCTCAATCTTTGAGCGCAGATTGTCAATTTTTTCCTGAATTGTCTGTGATAATGGTATCGCATCTGGAGATGATGATACAAATGGTTGTGAAAAAAATTGTCCGAATGGAATTTTGTTCTCTCTACCAGAGTTTCCAATGAGTTCATCCATCAGATTTTTCATTGAATCAACTGTTTTAATTCCGTGTTCAGTAAGTTCAACATACTTCACACGCCCCTCTACCGTAAATTTAACAAGCCTATGCTCTTCCATTTTTGATAATATCTTGGTTGTGTGGGCGAATGTTGAATTGATCTCTTTTGTAATCACAGATGCATAGGTTTTTTTGAACGAACTGATTGCCAGTAGTGCAAGTGTGGGTTTTTCCTGCAAAAATAACTGTTCTGCATATTCTTCAGCCATGTTTATCTCTACTCTTTATCTATAAATTCAATGCGCTATAATTTGTAATATGCGCTAAATAGACACTTTATTATATATTACTTTTTGTAACTTAACTATATATATATAAAATATATACTATAAAAAAGTGACCTATTGTCAGTGAATTAACCATTTCTTTCGCTTAACATTATTCTTTCAATATCGGTAATTTCAGCGTTGGTCTTAAAAGATATCCCATCAAAATGTGTTCTTGATGCTTCATATCCATCCTCATGGAGTGCAATTATCAGCGAATCAATGGTTGATGCAGAGATTCCCAGACGTTTGCAGATAACATGTTGGTCATAGAACAAAGGAATATCAAGTTCATCCCGACAAAGAGTGATGATCTTAATAGCCTTTTCTTTTGTTTTAAGAGGGCGATCTTCAAGTTCAAGTAGAACTTCATCACAGAATTTTGCCTCGTGCAATTGTCCAAGCCACATCGGACCTGCAATTTCAGTTATTGTGCCACATATTGAACATTCTTTATCGATATGCACAGCCAGCCCGAACACTGATATCCGAAATCCACATTCTGGACAGTTCGAGATGAACCCCATTTCTTTAAGGGTTTCATCAGTTCGTTTTGCACCTTTTTGTACCTGAACATATGTGCGGACATAGTGACGTGTAGCATGAGATAGCAATGGTATCATTGCCTTCTCATGTTTTGCAAGTTCGCGAGCGATCGTTCCAAGAAGTATGCGCACCCCCATCTCGCTGTGGTATTCATTGTTGAGGGGCACAGCAGCATATTTTCGGATACCTGAATTCAAATGCGCACCGCAGAGAGGGGCTGTGTCAGTCGCTGTAACCTCTAGTAAATGTACAGCCGAGCGTGCGGCAGCATCTAAAAATGGTGTTGGTGTTCCAAAAGGATCGAGGTCTACTATGTTGAACCTTTTTTCGTGTAGTAGGACATTTGCATCTTTGTGAGATGCTGTAGTAGTATCAGAGAGATTGTTCAATTCGATATTTTTAACAATAAGATCGTATGAATCCTCATTCCAGTCATTCAAAAAAGCCGAAATACCCACTTCATTTGCAACTCGGATCCCTCTTATTCCTGATGCTGATAATGCATCAACATAAGTGATGTCTATTGGTTGGATATCACGTTGTGACTGTAATCTTAGAATTAGTCGATTCACAAAAGCAGCAGTAGCCGCGACATTTATGTCGCGATTAAGTTCCATCTCAGGATTATAAAAAACAGGTGCTGCAGATGGGGGGAATGACACTCCCTCCGGTGGGATTGGTACCAAAACCTCTGTAGTGCCTTCTATTATAGTTTTGGTATTCATTTATATCCGATTTGTTAGTTTATGTTTGAATTAGTTTACTATAATTGAACCGCTCATTCTCGGTAGACCTGATTCACTAAAATTGTATGTGCCCGACTTATTAAATGTATAAACTAATGATCGACCAGGTACAATATTATAATCATTCCATAATTCATCTTCGCTTATAATTGTGAATCGTCGATCTTGATGGTTTCTCCAGACAACAGTGTCGCCTCTATTTATTTCCAATATTGAGGGTCTGGCTTGATAATATTCAAGTCGTATAGTATATGTTCGTGGTTCAACCGCAGGTATATCTTCTACAACCTCAGTTTCTTCGACTGGAGTTTCTTCTACTTCTTCGGGAATTTCCTCTACTACAGAAATATTTTCCTCAATAACAGGTTCATCATCACCTATACAACCTGCAAAAAAAACGGATATTAACATTAAAAGTACAATGATTGTTTTGATTCTCATGTAGACACCATAATAATAGAAACCTTTAATATTTAATAACGTTATCGATGCTAGCCGTTTAATGATGATTATATATTAAAATATGCCCTGATTCATGTAATAACTCCATCCGGCGAGTGCAATCATTCCTATGAGAACAAGTATTGTAAATGTATTTCTCAAGCGTATAAACAATTCATCTGAACCTGATATCTTTACTAATACTATCTTTGCAGACGTACTGATTATACTTGCAAGCACTGCTGCTTGTGCTGCAGTTGTAATAGATATGCTTCCATTGACTGCAAGTGATGCCATTGACACGGTGACGGCTGCACTGCTGACAAGTCCGCCAAGTGCAATAGCATATATTCCGATCGGACCTGCAATGTCATTTACAATTGTTGCAACGATTAATATTATTGTAAAACCTGCACCAAACTTAAATGCCGGACCAAGTGCAAATGGTGAGGCGATTTTTAGTTGCTCATTTGTTGTATCAAATGCCTTTCGTTTGAGGAGAGTGATGAACAACGAAGCAATTATTATAATCAACTGTGGTGGCAGCATCAGAAGTGCAAATCTACCACTTGGGTCAACAATTAAAGCAATTATCAGGTTTCTGATCAGCATTGCAGTATTGGTCAATAGTATCCCTACATATGTAGCATCTGTCAGAGTCGATATGTTTTTTGACATGGAAGAAAGAGCGCCGGTTGTTGCTTCGCTGTTAACGAAACCTCCAAGCAGACCTGAATAGGATATTCCTCCTCGTGTTCCAAACTTTTTAAGGAATATATAACTGGAAAAACTAACCAGTGATACAAGTACGACAATAAGTATTACAGATCTTGGGTTCACAGCCCCAAAAAACGCATCATCCGGCATAATCGGATATAATATGAATGCCACAGCAAGAAATTGAACAGCGTTCAATATGTCATGGTCTGAGAGATGTTGTGCAAAAGTATGCAATGGTTTTTTTTCAACTAATATAAATGTCACTACAACCGCACCGACTATTGCAAATAGATGAAAATCCTTTGCCACTAATATTCCTAATAAAAAGGTGCAAAAAAGAGCAATTGAATTTGTTATACCGGTTTTTCCATAAACAATATTTGTTGTATATGCGATTATAGTAGATAATGCTGCAAAGAAAATTGCAGTGATGAACAATATTTCAATACCGATCAATTCTGATACAAACGTGGCTATCATGCCAATTATACATGCGAGGACAAATGTCCTGACACCAGTAGATTTTTTTTTGTTTACCCTGCGGTGCTCTCGCTCAATACCTATCAAAATTCCGATCAGGAGAGACAATCCCAATTTCTGGAGAAAATCAATTAATACCGGATCAAGACCAAGATCGTATGTCCAATTCGTAGTACATGTCCCCCAAATTCACTAATTTATCAATATTATACATATATCAGTTCAGCATTTATCTGTATGTTTCCCTTATTCTCACCGGTTATGGTAATGATTGCTCCATTACTTTCACAAACCATTCCCGGATTAACAATAACGGTTTTACCAACTTTCATTACACCCCTCGCTTCATGGATATGCCCACAGACTATCAGGTCAACCCTGCCAACGAATTTCTCAATGGCAGTGCTTCCAACATGTCCAATTGGTATCTCATCAACAGTGCCGTATGGTGGTGCATGGGTGAGCAGTACGATCGTATTGTTGTTTGGATTATTTTCCGCTTCTTTGACTAACCTTTCCAGATCACTTTCAATCTCATCTTCCTGCAGTTCAAATGGTGTGTTAAATGGTGTTGGATTCGAGCCACCAAGACCGATGAATGTAATGTCATCGATACGTTTGGATGTATTGTGAAGACTGGTGGCTTTTGAATTATCCAGTACTTTGAGTATGGTTCGCAGGTCGCAATTTCCCGGTATTGCCATAATTGGTTTTTCGAACATGTTGAGCAGTTTTTCCGCTTCCTCGTCAGGACCGAAGTCTGTGATGTCTCCTGAAATCAGTATCAGGTCAATGTCACTGGTTTGCTTTAGTTTTAATATCTGTCCGACTTTGGAATAGTCCCCATGAGCATCAGAAATGGCAAGTATCTTGATAATTTCACGTCCTTTGAAATTAATGTAATGGTGTGCTTTATTCGATGTAACTGATTCAGTTATGTTGATACAGTCATATAATATTTGTGTGAACACAGTTATGTTGATACAGTCATATATTATTTATGTGAACACAGTTATTTTGCACTACTAATCACAATTTTTAACCTTCGTATATTTCGGACTATCGAGCCCAACATCAATAACAATTGCAGATTTCAACATTTTCAACAGATATGATTTTGCTCCTTGGTCGTTGAATCCACACGTTGCCATCAGATCATTTATTGTGAAATATTAGATATGGGTTTTTGGTAATAATTGGATATTTTCAATCAAAAAACTTATATTGAAAAATATCTATTTTTAATGTAGTAAATATAAAGAAAAAATCTTCGCTGGCGCTCAGATTGACTCGGACTATATGTTATAAAATATATATTACGAGAAAATGAATTTTAAAAAATGGGATATTACTTAATCATAAAAGATAAGATTTCATTAGAATTATCCAGAATGGGTAAACCTGGAATAACGCTTGCACTTGCATTTAGTATTGACTATAATAGAGCGAATCTGGAACTGATAAGGCATCTTATCAATGAAAAGCATGAACCCGGTGTGTATATTACATTGAATCGACCCTATTCGACAATGGAGGAGATATTAAAAGAACAGGATATCGATCCTCGCATGATCATTTTTATAGATGCAATTACAATACCAAGCGGTGGATCTGTTTCAAATTCTTCACATTGTCTTTATCTTTCCGATCTTATGAATTTGACCGACATGGCACTTATTATCGATGAAGCGATTGCATCCATACCATCTGAAAAGAAATTCCTGTTCATTGATGCGTTGTCAACACTCTTGCTGTATAATAATAATGGCAATGTTGCAAAATTCATTCATTTCCTGAGTGTCAAAATGAGGCGCTGGAAACTGGATGGTGTTTTCCTATCACTTGAGACCGAATCAGACAAGGAATTTATATCACAATTATCGCTATTTTGTGATAAGACGATTAAATTTGACACAGAAAAGTTAAATGTTTCAAGCATTATCTCCAAAACATAAAATCTCTGATCCACATTTGATTGTGAATTGCAACAGGACCATCACAGGGCAAACTCATCGCCATTTGCAGGTGCATGTGCATCCACACCAATCTCTTCTGTGATCCATTCTGCAAACAATTCGGTGTTGTCCCCATGCATCACAAAGACATTTTCCGTACCCATGTCACAGAATTCTTTTACAATACCTTTTAGTTCCCTCTCACCACAGTGAGCCGAGAAATCATACTGTTCAATTTTTGTGCGAAGATGTTGGATGACCCCGTCATTATCAATAAGACCTGTTTGAGCAGCCATTCTGCCGTTCGTGCCTTCAACCTGATATCCAGACAGCATGATCTTTGATTTTGGGTCGTTGAACAATTTATTGATATAATGAAGTACAGGTCCACCGTTCAGCATCCCTGCTGTTGTGATGATGACGGAATGATCCAGAGGTATGGATTCCCGTTTTCGCCCCCTTACAATAGAAGCATTCTTGTACGCTTTTTTAAGGTGCGTGGGATTTCGCAGATAATCAGGATGGTTCATCATCAGTTTGTATGCCATAGACCCCATTCCATCAACATAAGGATGGATTCCATGAGCATCCAATAGCATAAGGATCTCCTGTGTTCGTCCAATCGCAAAAGCAGGGATTATAACAGTCCCGCCGATGTCAAGTGTTTCATGAAGCGAATCCATGAATGCAGACTCAACGTCCTTTCTGGCAGGATGTTCTTCGCCAAAATATGTACTTTCGATCACAAGTGTATCGGCGGTTGGAAAATCTCCTGCACCCGACACCAATCTTGTATTGGTTGTATTGATATCCCCTGTATAGAAAAGACTATCACCAATTTTTGATTCAACACGAATTGATGCTGCTCCCGGGATGTGACCGGCATCGTAGAACTCAACATTGTATCCCTGTGTTCTAAATTCAACACCTGTGTCGACTTTAGTTGTACGCTGAACGAACTTGTGCAGGTCTTCGATGTTGTATGGTGCATAAACACCATTAGCCTCTGCGATCTTGAGCGTATCCTTTGCAAGCATATCAGCAAAATCGGCTGTAGGAGGTGTCATGTAAATTTCAGGATTAAGATCCATAAGGTTTGGAACCGCACCGCAATGGTCGAGATGACCGTGCGAGACCAATACGCTTTTCGGATGCATTCCATTCAATGGATAAAGCGGTGTTTCACCAGGTTTCATCCCGTAATCGATCAATATCTTTTCGTCCAGAAGTAATGCTGAGCGCCCGACTTCCTGACATCCGCCTTTGAATTGAAGTTTCATGGTTACGACCTCCAAAATTAAAATCTAAATTATATATACTAAACCGAGTCAGCTTTTTGTAACTTTCCGGCCACAGAGTACACAGAGAGCACAGAGGTTGTAGCAACTTTCTCTCTGTGTACTCTGTGCCCTCTGTGGCTTGAATTACACTTGCAAGAAGTCATATTTATTTTTTTTAATGTCACATGTATTTATCTACAGTTCTAAATTAGACTTGCGGAGTGGTATATATAGTTGTTACAGTTATAATAATAACTACAATTATAAATATATCGAATATAATAATTATAGTTATAGTTTTAATTACAAAGCGGCATCCTGCCAGCCTTTGATCTTTTTAACTGTAATTCCGGTTTTCTTTGACAGTTCGAACGCATCAGTTTCAATAAAATCATCAACTTTTATAATGCCGGCATCTGCCAGTTTTTGTACTGTGACCTTACCGACACCTGCAATGTCGGTTATGCTTTTTGGACGTGGCGTCTTTGGTAGTTTGGCTCTTTCTGCTTCCTGTGATGCCTGCCATTCAATAAAATTACATTTTGGACATCCAAGGTCCCATGGACGTCTTCCCGGAGTTATGATACGTACGTGGTAGAGCCCATGTTCTTCACAGAGTTTGTCCGTTACAATAACCTGTCCGCTCTTTGGAAGCGGAAGTGAGAAATTACAATCAGGGTAACCTTCGCATCCGATAAAACGTGAACCTCGTTTTGATCTTCGAACCATAAGTTGTGATCCACACTTTTGACAGGTTCCGACGACCTTATCTTCCCTAAGTCCGGTCCGAAGTGATTCCGAAATATCTTCTTTGTTCTTTTCAAGATCTTTAAAAACAGAATCAAGCATCTCCCTTGATTCTTTAATTACATCATCTTCCTTGATATTCCCCTCTGCGATCTTATCCATATCTTCTTCAAGTTTGCTAGTCATATCAGGTTTTGTGATGGTATTAGCATACTCTTCAAGTGCTTCAACTACCGCATATGCAGTTCTGGTTGGCTGGATCGGGTTTCCGTGAACATATGCCCGTGAATATAACTTACCTATGATATCATGGCGGGTGGCTTTTGTACCAAGTCCGAGTTCCTCCATGATCCGTATCAGACGCCCCTGGCCATATCTTGAAGGGGGAGTTGTCTCTTTATCGACTATCTCGGTCTTATCAACAGTTAACGAATCTCCTTCCTGCAGCACCGGTAAAAGCCTGTCTTCCGGTGCATTGTATGGATAGTACCATCTCCACCCAGGCACTATAAGACGTGCACCATTGACCTTGAACTCTTCACCATTAATGTCAAATTTGACACGCATGGTTTCCCACTGTGCAGGGTCTGCAAAGGTAGCAAAGAATCGTCTTACTATGAGTTCATAAACTTTCCATTCATCCTCTTTGAGTTCGGATTGCTTTGCAAGTGAAGCAGGGAATATTGGAGGGTGGTCAGTTGTTTCTTTTTTACCGCGTGTCGGAATGAGCTCTGCCTTTTTAAGAAGTTGCTCTGCATACTGTTTAAATGGACCTCCAACTTTAAACAGTTCGATATGCGTGCGCATGTCAACCGATTCAGGATATACGGTGTTATCGGTTCTTGGATACGAAATGAAACCACTTGTATAGAGGGATTCAGCAATTCTCATAGCGTTTGCAGGTGAGAGACTGATCGAACTTGCTGCTGTGATAAACTCGGTTGTATTGAACGGGGTAGGCACTTTATCGATCTTATTTGATTTTACAACACTTGATACGATTGCGTTTTTGGCATTGCTAACTTTTGCAATTACTGAATCGGCTTCCTGCTTGTCTTGAAATCGTTTGGTTTTGTGCTGGGTAAGGAATATTTCTTTATCTTTATCTGAAAGTGTTGCAAATATTTCCCAGTAGGGCTGTGGAATGAATGCATCCCTCTTTTTTTCCCTGTCCACTATAAGGGCAAGGGTTGGTGATTGCACCCTGCCGACTGACAGGAACATGTTTCCAAGCCGTCCTGCTGAAATGGATACGTAGCGAGTAAGTGCAGCACCCCATATCAGGTCGATCACCTGCCTCGAATGACCAGCATCTGCAAGATTAAAGTCAACCGTTGTCGGGTTTGAGAAAGCGTCATTTATTGCCTTTGGAGTTATCGCACTGTAGTGCACACGGCCGAATATAACATCGGGATTCACCTTTCTGATAATATCCAGCGCCTCGGCACCGATTAGTTCTCCCTCCCGGTCGTAGTCAGTAGCTATCGTAACCTTTGTGGCTTCCTTGCCGAGTTTTTTAAGTGCGGATATGATCTTCACATGTGTGGGCGTTGAAATTATCTCGGCATCGATGAGAAGTTTTGCATCTACTTTTTGCCAGTTGTTATATGATTTTGGAAAATCGACCCCAACGATGTGTCCGCTGAGTCCCATAAAAATTGTTTTGTTAGCATCAGCACCATATTCATAGGTATCAACTCCGCTAACACGCACATTTTTTGGTTTATCTGGTGCAAGAATTGATGCAATTCGCTTGGCTGCAATATGTTTTTCTGCGATGATAAGATGCATTGATTACTCCGGTTCTATTATGTATAATCTGATATTGAGGTATTATAAATATTTTTACAAGTTAAAAGTTGTAGTTCTTGAAGTCACTTTTTATTATAAAAGGTTTCGGGATTATACAATTGATACTGGCTGTTCAATCCATCTATTTCATACATGCGTATGCATCTGTGTGCACCTATAATCAAGATGATGAAACATGATCTGTATTGATCAAACCAATGTTACAATTACTTATGACGTGGTTATAATTCTTATAGCCAAGGATATCGGCGATCATATTGGTATGTTTGCCCTTGATCACCTTTAGTTCATCTGATGTGTAGTCAGAGATGCCTTTAGCAAACACTTCTCCCCCGCATTCAATATCAATGATGTCGCCTCTTTCGAAATTTCCCATCACGTCAATGATACCGGATGGCAAAAGGCTATTCTTGTTTACCACTGCGTCCCTCGCACCCCGGTCGACGACAACTTTACCTGATGACTTTGCAAGGATGATCCATCGTATCCTATTTTTATGTGCATCGGGATTTGCCAGAAATAGCGTACCAATTTCTTCACTGTCAAGTACCTTAAGGATGACATCATCAACACTGCTGTTTGCGATCACCATGTGGCATCCGGACATATTGCAGATCTTTGCTGCCTCTATCTTGGTTTTCATGCCACCTACTCCTTTCATACTGGTTGGACTCCCACCATAACTCTCGATCTCCGGTGTTATCTTTTCTACAATACTCAGGAGTTTTGCATCTTGGTGCCTTTTCGGGTTCTTATCATAAAGCCCATCAATATCGGAAAGGATTATCAGGACATCGCCCTCTGTTTTGCTGGCGACCATTGCGGATAACTTGTCATTGTCCCCAAACGTGGCTTCGATCTCGTTTACGCATATGCTGTCGTTTTCATTAATAATTGGTATTACGCCATAGCTCAAAAGAGTGGAAATGCTGTTTCGCAGGTTCAGATAGGTAAGCCTGTCAGAGAAGGCTGAATATGTCAGCAAGATCTGTGCAACATTGAGATCGTATTTGCTGAACGCTTTGATCCATTCCTGCATCAGGATACTCTGCCCCACAGCTGCTGCAGCCTGACGCACAGGGATCTCACGCGGCCTTTTGTCAAGATGTAGTACGTCAATACCTATCCCGATAGACCCTGAACTGACTATTATGACATGCTTTCCCATTTTATGCAGTCTGGAGACCTGGGACGCAATCCTGTCCATAAACTCATATTCAAGACCCCCATCCTCCTTGCTGATCGATGATGTGCCGATCTTTATTATGATCTTCTCAGCTTTGTCCAGAATGTCTTTTCGTTTATTCAATGTCGTTCACCATCGTTCGTTGCTCATAATTCATTGTTCGTCATTAATTGCTCATAAATCATCATTAATTCTTTTTTGTGTTGCATTTATTTCAACACGTCTGCAAGGTTGCGGTCCAATTTTTTGTGTGTGAACGGCTTTGCACCAGAGCCTGCATAATCAGCTACCTTGTCACCATTTCCAAGAAGCACATATTTGTAGATGAGCAGACCTTCCATGCCCACAGGACCACGTGCGTGTATTTTGTTGGTACTTATCCCGACCTCTGCGCCCTTGCCATACCTGAATCCATCTGCAAACCGCGTGGATGCATTGACCATAACGCTTGATGAATCCACCATGCTGATGAACAGGTCCCTGTTCTTTGTATTCTCCGTAACGATCGCATCGGTATGATGTGAACCGAAAGTGTTGATATGATCTATGGCATCATCGATGGAGTCTACGATCTTTATCGAAAGTACAAGATCATTATATTCGGTGATCCAGTCCTCGTCAGTGGCTCTGAATATGGCATTCAACAAACCAAGTTTATTGATGATATCGTATGAATTTGCATCACAGCGAAGCTCAACACCTGCATCATTGAACATATTTGCCATTTTGGGAAGGAAAATCTCTGCGATGTTTTTGTGTATAAGCAGGGTTTCCATTGCATTGCATACTGCAGGATACTGTACCTTTGAATCAAAGCAAACATCATAGGCTTTGTCAAAATTGACTTCAGATTTAGCCCCAGCCTCAGCCTCAGCCTCAGCCCCAGCCTCAGCCCCAGCCCCATCGTCAACATATACGTGGCATATTCCGTCTGCATGACCAAGAACCGGGATCTTTGTGTTATCCTGTATGAACTTGACGAACTCGTTGGAACCTCTTGGTACCAGCAGGTCGATATATTGATCCATGTTCAGGATATCCATCACTTCTTCCCTTGTTTCCATTAGCTGAAATGCACCTCTGGGCATACCGGGTGTGTGTTCGATCGCATCCACAAGGATGTCGAAGATGGTCCGGTTTGAGTTGATGGCTTCACTTCCGCCTTTGAATATGACTGCATTTCCGCTTTTGAGGCACAATGACATGATCTGTGGTACAACATCAGGGCGTGATTCGAAGACCACACCGATAAGTCCGATCGGGCAACTCACCTGGTACAGATCAAGTCCACTGTCCAGTTCTAAAGCGCTGAGCGTCTTTCCGACCGGATCTTCCAGTTTGATAACATCCCTTATACCGGATATCATTTCATCGATCTTGTGATCCTTCACCTTCAACCTGTCAACAAGAGCCTGGGATAGTTTTCCCTCTTGTTTGAGCTGTTCTGCATTTTTAATGTCTGTAGCATTTGCTCCAAGCACTCTTTCGCGCTCTGCATCAAGTGCCTCTGCCATAGCCCCAAGCGCCCTGTCTTTAGCCTGTGTCGGCACACTTGCAAGGCTGATAGATGCCTTGCTGGCAGTCATTACTTTTCTTTCGATCTCGGTAACCATGATATGTGCTCTCCTTTTCTGGTGAAAATGTATCTGATATGTAATAATATTTAATATTGGACTTCGGTGTATTGGCAAGATTGCAGATATATTTATTGTTATTTAGGGATCTCAACAACATTGAGATGGTATTTAGTGCTTGCCGGACTGGTCA
>JAHYJJ010000188.1:0-2556 GCA_019429165.1 Methanosarcinaceae archaeon
CGTTTGTTTCTAAACGCTTGACAATATTTTCCGGTTTATTGAATATTTAATGGAGTATGTTCTAACTTGAATTCGTATGATACTGCCCGCTATGTTTTTTTGGGGACATTTGGTGATAAAATACGCCACCTGCAGTAATTATTGCAGTGTTTATTTTTCAGATTATGCGGAAGATATATCATATAAGACGTCCTATTTATCAGGTCTAACGAATGCCATTTATGGCATTGTTTTATTAATTGAAATTAGATTTAAACTGGTAAAAATATGTCTCATGCAGCACTTGATATCGTAGAATTATTATTAACCGCACAGATATACAACAAATATTCTGAGTTGGATGTCAACGACCTCCCCAAAAATATACGTAAGAAATATTGGAGTGGTGAACAAAAATCGGTCCCAAAACCGATCAAAGTTTCCATATTAGATGTTCAATCTCTCTATGAGATCAAAGATATAAAAAACGTTATAAAAGGGCTTCCTTTTATCAATATTGATGATGTCGATTTTAAAGTGAAACTTACTTCTTTTGGTGTTGGCGAAGAATGGTTTGAAAAACAGGATGAAGCAAAAGAGAGGGTTGAGAACAATCCCGTACTTGCATTTTATTATGAAAAGAAAACCACCTCAGATGCCGATTACAAGGTAGCAAAGGCAAAATCAAGACCAAAGGAAGTTGATAGGGAATGGATCGAATCACTTATCAGTGAAGTTGCGGAAGAAGAGGGTGGGGATGAGATGCTCAAATTAGTACACATCGTGGCTCCGGAAGATGTACGACAACCTCTTGATGAACTTGTCCTGACACAGGACCAGATCGATGACGTCGAAAAGATCGTTAAGGCTATCCAGTACAGGGAATACCTTAAGAGAATAGGTCTTTATGATCTGGGAAAACTGCTTTTTGTTGGTCCACCGGGTACTGGAAAAACGTCTGTTGCAAGCGCATTGTCAGAGCGCCTTTCCATACCTTTTGTTGAAGTAAAACTTTCAATGATCACAGACCAGTACCTTGGCGAGACTGCAAAGAACATCGACCGTGTGTTCAATCTTGCCAAAAGATTGAGTCCATGTATTCTGTTCATTGACGAGTTCGATTTTGTTGCAAAGACAAGGGCATCGGACGAACATGCAGCACTCAAGCGTGCAGTGAACACGCTTCTAAAAGCGATTGATACGATAAGCCTGACAAATGACGGTGTATTGCTGATCGCGGCAACGAACCACCCCAAAATGCTGGATATGGCAGCATGGAGACGGTTTGATGAGATCATGAGTTTCCCGCTGCCTACCGAAGAAATGAGAGAAAAGATACTGGATATTGTACTTCGGAATATTGAGGGAACCATTGACACGAAAGAAATAGCATCTTTGACTGAAGGGTATGCAGGTTCAGACCTTCGTATGATAATACGGGAAGCGGTCTTGAGTGCGCTTGTCGAGGAAAGGATGTCACTTACCCAGGATGACATGAGAAATGCCGTGAGTAATTTCAACGAGCGCGAAGGTGTCCGTACAGATGAATACACGATCTGAGTTCATCATGACAATTTAAGTTCAATGAGGTTTTTATGAGAATTACACTGCTTGGCACGGGTGATGCGACAGGCACACCCGTCATAGGATGCAATTGTTCGACATGCAAAGATGCCAACAGTGGTGGGAAAAGCCGGAGGCTGAGATTCTCGATCCTTGTTCAGTCTGACAAAGGAAAAGTGCTTGTTGACACAGGTCCCGACCTAAAATGGCAGATGATCGAAAACGGCATCGATGAAGTTGATGCTGTGATATGGACTCATGGTCATTATGACCATTATGCCGGATTTGGGGAATTTCACAGGATTCAGCGCAATGTCGATGTGTACGGGCTCAAGGAAACACTTGATTATATCCTCGATTATCTCTATTTCTTAAAACCAAGCAGACACGACGTTTTGATGTACGAGCCGTTCGAACTTATCGGTCTTACGTTCACATTATTCAAAGTAAAACACCCTTCTACAAAAAATGCTGTTGGGGTTATTGTCTGCGAGGGCGATAAAAAAGTAGTGATCACCGGAGATACAATAAAAGATATTCCGTCTAAAAGTATGGAATTAATCCGGAATCCTGATCTGTTGATAGCCGATGGAATTGTGCCACCAACAATGAATGTGAAAAAACACATGAACTCGCAGGAAGCAATGGAACTGGGAGAAGAGATCGGTGCAAAAGAGGTTGTTTTGACACATCTTAGTCACTATTTCGAGCCGCATGACGTGGCATCAAAGACCATACCGCTTGGATATGATGGAATGATTTTTGAATTCTGATCCTTGAGGTTTGATCTAAAACTTATTTCAGTTTGATCTAAAACTTATTTCAGTTTGATCTAAAACTTATTTTAGTTTGGTCTAAAACTTATTTCAGTTTGATCTAAAACTTATTTTATACTACTCCGCAAGTATAATTTAGAACTATATCTGACAGCCACAGAGTGCACAGAGTACACAGAGGGAATGTTGCCATGTTCTCTGTGCCCTCTGTGTACTCTGTGGCAGAAAGTTACAAAAA
>JAHYJJ010000189.1:0-2548 GCA_019429165.1 Methanosarcinaceae archaeon
AAATCAATTAAAATTAATCAAAATTAACTGAAATCAATTAAAATTAATCAAAATTAACTGAAATCAATTAAAATTAATTAAAATTAACTGAAATCAATTAAAATAAACATTTTAATAATTTATTAATAAAGTAAATAGAAATTGTTATATATTATTAGTTTATTACAATCAACACCATATTTTTTAAAAATTTTATTATAAAATATAATAAACATATTTTATTTATTCCAGTTGAAATTATAGGGTCTCTGTTATATATAAATATTCCAATTGAAATAAAGGGGTCTTAATATTTTTATTCCAATCGAACTAAATAATTATGTATAAACAAATTATATATCAATAAAAAAGATGTCTATAGATAATGATTTTTTTTATTTATTTTGTATTATTTAAAATTCCAGAAGAAATATAGGGGTTTTAACCATAACTATTAATAAGCTATACTTCCATTGCATCTATTGGAACTAATTAAATACGAAAAAATCTTCGCTGACATTCAGATTGACTCGAATATATAATTGTATGAATTATATACTATAAAAAATAAAAAAATATCAACATAATTAATTTTTTTTTAATATTTAATATTATAAAAATTTAATATAGGATTGGTGGAAAAGTGAAAAATAAATCGTTAGATGGATTATTTCAGGAATTACTTAATAATGAACCGATCTTTAAAAATAAAGAAGTTCTTAGGCCATCTTACACTCCTGATTTTTTATTACATAGAGATACTCAGGTTAACAGTCTTGCTACAATATTGGTATCAGCACTTCGTGGAGATACACCATCAAATATTCTCATATATGGAAAAACGGGTACAGGTAAAACAGCAGCTACTCGTCATGTTGGGATAGAACTTGAGAAAAAAAGTGAAGCAATGAATGTTTCTTGTGTTGTGTTATATATAAATTGTGAAGTTATCGACACACAATACAGATTATTAGCAAATCTTGCACGACAGTTTGGGGAAGATGTTCCTATGACTGGATGGCCAACTGATCAGGTTTTTTCAACATTTAAAGAATCAATTGATTCGAAAGAACAAGTTATTATCATTATTCTTGATGAGATAGATAAATTAGTTAAAAAAAGCGATGATGTTCTTTATAATCTTTCTCGCATCAATATCGATCTTAAAAGATCCAAAGTTAGTATGATTGGTGTATCCAATGATTTGAAATTTACAGAATTTCTTGATCCAAGAGTAAAAAGTTCTCTTGGTGAAGAAGAAATTATATTTCCTCCATATGATGCTGAACAGATCAGTGATATCCTGAAAGAAAGAGCTCAAATAGCATACAAAGATGGTGTTTTAGATGATATGGTTATTCCGCTTTGTTCAGCATTTGCGGCACAAGAACATGGTGATGCTAGAAGGGCACTTGATCTATTAAGAGTTTCAGGAGAGCTGGCAGAACGTGAGAATCAATCTAAAGTTGAAGAAAGACACGTAAGAAATGCTCAGGAAAAGATCGAGATCGATCGTATTGTTGAGGTTGTACGTACACTTCCGACCCAATCTAAATTAGTATTATACAGTATAATATATCTTCGAAATAAAGGATATAGAAATGTAACAACCGGTCAGGTGTATAATATTTATCTAAAATTCTGTAACAATATAGATGTAGATGTCTTGTCACAGCGCAGGATCACAGATCTTATATCAGAATTGGATATGCTTGGAATTGTGAATGCAATTGTTGTGAGCAAAGGACGTTATGGCAGGACAAAGGAAATATCATTAAGTGTTTCTATTTCCAGTACACGCAATGTGCTTCTTGAAGATTATAGATTAAAACCACTTGAAAATTTTAATCCTCCAATAGTTTCTCAGATGCATCTATAAGATGCATTTGTCAAACTATTTTTATCAGAATCTTGGAAGCAATAGTCTTAGATACCCTACATAAGGTATCTTATATCGTGCAACCCCAATGATCCATTCCTCTTTAACAGGAATATGGTAACTGATATCTCCTTGTTGATCAAAATGTGTATTAGTTAGAATGTTATCGCCTTTGGTAATGTATCCATTGTTTGGTGCCGGCGGTCCATCGGTCCACATCGGTTCTCCTTTTTCCACATAGTACATAGCTCTGTGGATAATCGGTGTCGTATCTGTTTTACCGTATGGACGATACAATATAACATCCCCGCTTTTTTCAAATGATAAATAATTTCCATTATTGGGCTGGTTGGGAATTACCTTGGTTCGATCTATATTTTCAATAAAAATAATATCCCCGACATTCATGTGTGGTTCCATGCTTCCTGATTCAACAGCTACCATAGGAGTCCACATCCCAAATGCAACTTGGGAAAAGGATGCAAATATCAACACAGCTAATCCTACAGTAAGAATATCACGTGTTAGTGAGATCCAAAATTTGTCGCTATTTCTAAATGTATCAATTTTATCTTTTAGGCTCATTTCATTTTTCCTAACAATTGTATATATTATAATATAATATCACATTATAATATGGTATCACATTATAATATGGTATCACATTATAATATGGTATCACATTATAAT
>JAHYJJ010000190.1:0-2521 GCA_019429165.1 Methanosarcinaceae archaeon
TGCTAAGTGGTGTGAATTGTCTGATCAATTTGATGATTTTATTATCAAATGATCAACAAGAAAATGCTCACTTCGTTCGCATTAACTTGGACTACATAATCCTATAGATTATATACAACAAGAAAATGCTCACTTCGTTCGCATTAACTTGGACTACATAATCCTATAGATTATATACAACAAGAAAATCCTCGCTACGCTCGGATTGACTCGAACTATATGTTTATAACATATATATCAAATGTAAAATAAAAATTTACATTAATTATATATAAATATAAAATAAATTACAATTAAATGAGTGTTTTTAATAAGAATTCCAAAAGATAAATTGATAAAGACATATCCGACAAAATCAGAATACACAATTGTGATCAAACAATTAAAAGCTGATAAATTCAATGGATACCTGCTTGTAAATACACCAATCGATGGTATTGATGCTAAAGGGTATCTGGTTTTTGAAGAGGGTGTGCCAATATTTGCATATTATGAACACAAGGATGTTCTTAAGGGTGACCATAGCATAAAGATGAGCGCAGCCAATTTTACAAATAATGACTCAATATTGGAATTTCATGAACTATCAAAACACCAGATAGACATTTGTAAATTATATATCAATTGTATGAATGATACCGGGGCGAAGATCAATGAAATTGATATAAATAAAAAATTTGAATTGCCCATATCTTCTAAAGAAGATTTTTGTGATAAAATAAATAGTGTACCAAATAAATCAATTTGCAATTTATGTAATGATCAATGTGTATCATCAATTGCTGACCCGGAACGTCTGTCCCTCGAAAACAAATCTGTGGTGCTTGATATCATAAATAGTATCAATGTCAATTCAGAAGAGGAACTTGAAGCGTTTCTGAAGGAAAAAATAAGATCATTTAAAGAACAATCAAGTGTAATGCTGGATTGTATGGGGCTTGGCCACATGAAAAAAGTAAAATGAGCCTTGTGATTATGCAATTTTAATATGTATATTTTACTCTTATTGAATACCTTTAAAAGTCATGTCGCCAATACTTGCAATCAATGACTGATATTATTATTGTTAGATATGGTGAACTGGCTCTGAAAAGCACAGGCGTTCGGAACTGGTATGAGAGGAAGCTTGTCCAAAACATAGCAGCAATGCTTAAATTCAGGGGTATTGGACCTTCACAGATAAAGCGTGAATGGGGTCGTATTTTTGTTCATACGACAGACCCGGAAGCAGCCGGAGTTGTCGCTAATGTTTTTGGAGTTGTATCGACTTCACCTGCCATATCGAGCAATGCCACACTTGCAGATGCAGCGAAAGTATGTGCTGACATTGGTGCTGGCATGATACATGATGGCGAATCTTTTGCTATCCGTACACGTCGGACCGGAAATCACAGTTTTTCATCCCGTGATATTGGTATTAAATGTGGGGATGCAGTCTGGGAGCGTCTGGTATCTATTGGTCAGAGCCCATCTGTGGACCTCACTGATCCTGATAAGGAAATCTTTGTTGAGATGCGACAGACCAGGGCATATATTTACACTACAAAATCCAAAGGTGTTGGCGGATTCCCACTTGGAACACAGGGTAAAATGGTTGCACTGGTGTCAGGAGGCATCGATTCTCCTGTTTCTGCATGGCTTATGATGAAACGCGGTGTTGAGATAATTCCGGTTTATTGTAACAACGAGCCATTCTCTGACGAGACCACCCGTGAGCGTGCAATGGATTGTATCAAGGTTCTTGCAGACTGGGCACCTGGGCATCCCATGAAAGTGTATGAGGTCCCACATGGTGATAACCTGACTGCATTTTTGACTGACTGTGAATACAAAAACACGTGTCTGTTGTGTCGCCGTACAATGTATCGTGAAGCATTTGAGATCATGAAAAAAGAAGGTGCAAGCGGTATTATTACTGGTGCATCACTCGGACAGGTTGCATCCCAGACATCTGCAAATATGTATGCGGAAATATACGGACTTGGAATTCCTTTGTACCATCCGTTGATAGGGCATGACAAGACAGAGATAATTGACATTGCCAATCGTATCGGCACCTTCAATTCATCCATTAAGCCAGCTACATGTTGTACTGCCGTACCTGATTTTCCAGAAGTTAAAGCAAAGGTTGATGCACTTACACTTGAAGAGAAAAAAGTGGATATCAATGACCTTGTATCGTATTCCGTGTCAAATGCAAAAGTAATTATTATCGATAGTCTGTCGAGTATTTCTGATCAAAATAACGATGGTAAATAACATTAGTGTTTTGTTTCGATAGTGCAACGTTGTAGCGCAGAATGTTTAATGAGTTCATGATAAAAACGATTCACCTCACGCGCAAGAGCGCAGCGTTGCCTTACATACACATCGAATTTTCAATCGCTTTCAGCGCATTCCACAAGTTTTAATAAATGTTTTGCTAACTATTTAGTTCATAGTATATATTTTATAAATATATAGTGCGAGTAAATCCGAGCATAGCGAGGATTTTCTCGTTCAAATTGGTATGGACGGAACG
>JAHYJJ010000263.1:0-2514 GCA_019429165.1 Methanosarcinaceae archaeon
CTCAGTACCGGACGAAATTATGCACTCATCGGACTTCGAAAATCAGGTAAGACCTCAATACTTTATGAATTTGAAAAGCGGTTGAAAAAGCCAGATACAATACCAGTACACATATACCTGTTATTCAGCGAGACCGAACGTTCTTTTTTAACCAAGTACGCTGCTGCGGTATTATATTCATATTTGGAGGGGAACTCGGGGGCTGGACCGGTAACTATCGAACCCCGTGAGAATCTCAATGATCTTATTGTGAAAACCATCGAGCGTCTGCCTGCACTTGCATCTGATCTCATAGCAGTGCTTAATGAACTTGACAAAAAGCCAGATATTAGTATCGCAAGTCGAATGCTCGATCTTCCATATCTGCTTAGCAAGCACACAGGGAACACATTCATCATAATACTGGATGAATTCCAGGTGGTGCAGAATTTCAATATTGACATGATCGACCTACTTAGACAAAAGATACAAACACAACGCGGTGCCTATTATGTTGTTGCAGGTTCAGCTATTGGAATGATGCAGGGAATACTTACCAGTAGCGCATCGCCACTGTTTGGGCATTTCGAGATCTTATCGGTCGGATCGTTCGATTACAACTGGAGCAGGGATTTTGTAACCACGCACCTGGACAAAAACGAATTGGTAATCGGTGAAAAATTGTTAAATTTCCTGATAGCATCAAGTGGCGGTTTTCCATATTATCTTGCTGTACTCGCTGACCGCATTATCGAATACTGCCACACGAGGTCGATAAAGCAGGTCAATCAAAAAGCTATAATCCATGCATTCGACAGGGAGGTTTTCGATACCAGCGGAAAGATATTTGTGTATTTCTCAGACTCACTTGAAAATACTTTCCAGCGCAGAAACATAGGATCCCATATCGAGATTTTAAAAGCCGCAGCTTCCGGCAGCACAAAACAGTCGGAAATAGCCAAATACACAACAAAGATGCCACAAGAATTGTCACGCCCCTTACGTTTTCTTGAACAGGCGGGCTTTGTGACCAGAAACGGAGTGGAATATTTCATCACTGACCCGATGCTTAAAACGTGGCTCTGTGCAGCATATCCCCTTCAGATGGAACTCTCTTTTATAAAAGACGGAAAACGGCTGGATGCATTTGACAGGAAGATCGAGGAAATGATCACAACATACCGGGGAGAACTTGGGAAAGGAAGCGAATCAAGAGTGAGGGAGTTGTTCAGGGATTTTGGAGGACTGGAACTACACCACACAAAATTGCCGAAGTTTACAGAAGTCGAGCAACGGGTCATAGACGGCAATGAATTTGACATAGTTGCAAGATATGGTGATCACTACTGGGTAGCAGAAGTGAAGTCAGGAAACATAACTGCAACCGATGTAAACATATTTGTCAATAAATTGGACAAAATTGGATATGCAATTGACAGTGCTCTTATAGTTGCCCTTGCAGGAATTGATACCAAGTCACTGCGAATCGCAGAAGAGAACAACATCCGGGTATGGGATCGCGATGATGTGAATTTCCTGATGAAACTTTGTGGCAAGTTTCCGATCTTAGTGTGAACTACCACTACCTACCGTTATGCGGTAAGAATGGGGGTTCCCCAACCAGATTTATCCGAAATGAAGCAGAAGACTCTTTCCGTGCTGCAATGCAGCAAATGAGAGTGAATGCGTTAATCCCCTACATTTCTATATTATTAATCAAAACCAAATCAAATTAATTATTCAAAGTGACATACCGCCGTCTACAAGACGGCAGCCTCCTGCTTCACTGACGTCCCAACGAACATCTCCACAGGCGTTAATTCGGGCATTTCCTGCCCTACTTTCTGTAGTATATTGATTGCAGCATTAACATCTCGGTCCATCTCTAATCCACAGTAAGAACACTTGTGTGTACGCACTGATAGAGATTTTGGAACTTTATTGCCACAACTACTACAATTTTGAGTCGTATTCTTAGGATCAACCAATTCCACTACTTTACCAGCATGTTCGGCTTTGTGTTTCGTGAATTGAATTAATTGATTCCACCCTGCATCAGATATACTCTTAGCAAGATGATGATTTTTGACCATGTTTTGAATTTGAAGTTTCTCAAAAATAATTCGATCGTATGCATTGACAAGTTCCCGACTTAACTTGTGTGCAAAATCCAGTCTCTGATTTCTGATATTAAGATGAAGTTTAGCAACCTTTATCCTTTGTTTATTCCTGTTATTCGATCCTTTCTTTTTCCGGCTTAAGTTTCTTTGTTGTCTAGCCAGCTTATTTTCAGATTGTCTTAAAAATTGAGGTGGTTCAATCTGTTGACCGTTGCTTAATGTGATCAACGATTTAAGACCAACATCAATGCCTATGGATTTACCAGTCATTTCAGTACATGGAATGTTATCCATTTCAACTGAGAACGATACATACCATTGATCTACATCACGCTTGATTGTACATGTCTTGATCTTACCTTCAATCTCTCTATGTTGAATCAGTTTGATTTCACCAATCTTCGAGAGTTTTAGT
>JAHYJJ010000264.1:0-19023 GCA_019429165.1 Methanosarcinaceae archaeon
GTAACACCAATAACGTCGCCGAGTATACCGCACTGAAAAAGGGTCTGGAACATTATATTCAACAGGATGGAAAAGGTCCCTTATTGATCAAAGGGGACAGTAAACTTGTCATTAATCAAATGGCAGGCAACTGGAAGATCTCTAATATGGTACTGCAGGGACTTGCTACACAGATCGGCGAACTCATTGCTGGACACAATCTCAAAGTCAAATACGAATGGGTGCCAAGAGAGAAGAACAGTGTTGCGGATAATCTTGCAGCACCAAAAACATCTTCAAAACCGTTGCCTGCGAACCGATATGTTGCGGATGTCCGCCAGGCACCAATAACGGAGAAGTTACAGGAGCAGATAATCAGGATAAATCGAGATCCATCACCCGGATTCAAGACAATGATGGGATTGAAGGTTGGAGGTCTCGATATATTTTCCAAAAAAACGTTGTCAGAACTTATGACCGAGGCGGGAGGGGAAGCATCTGCGATTGCAAAAAAACAGTTTGCGGACAATGAAACCGCGCAGGCATCTGTGTTGAGGTGGATGTTAAGAGGTTTGGCTGTCAATCATGCTGTTCACAAGGTGAAAGTGGACTTAAAGATCAAATCCAACACCAAATCATGATGCTTGGGGGTGCTATAGTTAGAAATTTAACTATTAAGTGTCACCATTTCCCTGTATGTGAATACAGATTTGCACATGTATGTCATTTTTGACTATTGGTGGAGGCGAACCGCGCCGCCTGCGGCGTGTTGCTGTATTGTCTTTAGCTTAATCCCCTCGACTTCTTCCCGATCATCACTTCCGTGGATTTAACAATCGCAAACACCTCATCCCCTTCATTGATCCTCAACTTATCCACAGCCTCACTTGTAATAACTGAGGTCACAACAGCCGGCTCTATCAATATCTTCACTTTGGATATCACATCGCCTTTCTCTACCCCAATAACCCGGCCTTTCATCTGGTTTCGTGCTGTGATCTGCAACCCAATACCTTCCCAGAACGTTTCATCGTCAACGGTTTCATGTATTATGTTCTTCTGTGACTCATACTCAGCGAGCAACTCCCGTCCATGATCCGTCAGGAATGTCCCTTGATCCTTGCCACCGCGAACAGTAGTAACAACATCCTGCCCGTCACCCTCCTGCATACTTTTTAGCATTTTCCATGCATGCTTGTATGAGATATTGAGTCTCTTGCTTGCTTTGTTCAATGATCTTTCTTTGTCTATGGCCTCCAAAAGTGCGGCCTTGCCTTCACCCATTACTTGTTTGCCATCTTCTGTCAGCCACAATTTCGTTTCAGTTTTCATATTCATAATTCCTTTGATTAATCCATTATAACTAATATAATGACTAATCTCAAACCACATGAACAGCAGAAGCCTTGAATGAAACAACCACCGGTTCCCCGAATGTAAGCCCCAACTCATCTGCCGACTGGTTGGTCACAAACGCATTTAACAAAAAACCACCATCCAGATCAACCTTAACTCTAACAAGGGCACCCATTCTGTCCATCTCAAGCAACTTACCTTCAAACGAATTCCTTGCACTGCTATTGATACCTGTTTTACTCAAGGTCACATTTTCAGGACGCAGACATGCATAAACTGTATCTCCAACCGAACATTCCGATACTGCTTCAAGCATTTTTCCCCCGATATCAATCATGGAAATTCCATTGCTGCTTGCAGTAACTTCCCCTTTCAACACATTTTCAACACCAACAAAATGCGCGACCCTGTCATCAATTGGTCTGTCAAACACCTCATCGGGCGTACCAACCTGCACGATCCTGCCATCCATCATGACAGCAATGCGGTCTGCAAGTATCCGTGCTTCTGTCTGGTCGTGGGTCACATGGATAACCGTGAGTTTTGAATCGTTGTGGATACCTTTCAGGATTTTGCGGGTCGCATCCTGCGTTCCCGGGTCAAGCGCACTCAAAGGTTCATCCAGAAGCAGGACATCCGGTTCGATTACAAGTGCTCTTGCAAGTGCAACTCTCTGCTGTTCGCCGCCTGATAATGTCTGCGAGTGTCGGTGCAACAGGTGACCAATGTTGAGATATCCTGCAACCTCTTCGATTTTAGACTTAGACTTGACTTTAACCTTAGACCTACCCCTGCTCATTAATCCCCTCATCCGCATTCCGAATTCGATGTTCTTTTCTGCATTCATGTGTGGGAAGAGTGAGTAATCCTGATATACAAAACCGATATTGCGTTTTTCAGGTGGAAATCCTGTCACATTCTTTCCTCCAATCGAGATCTTTCCGCCATCCGGCTGGTGAAAACCTGCAATGAGTTCCAAAAGAAGCGTTTTTCCGGCACCTGTTGGACCAAGTATCACGAAATACTCCCCATCTGCGATTTCGAGGTCTATTCCTGTGAGCCTGAACTCTTTCCAGTTCCGGTGCAGGTCATTGATCTTTATCATACACCCTCCATCCTGCGGACAATATCCTGACTGCTATGAATATCGTAAGGGTTACCAATATGAGCAGAACAGCTATCGGTCTTGATGCGGAAAGGCCCTGTGACAAATACCTGTCATATATCAGAGTCGGTCCGATCATTGGATAATATGCTATCATCACAACAGCACCAAATTCGCTTATCGCCCGCGCCCAGCACATTATCGACCCGATCAGTAGATGGCGGGATGCAAGCGGAAGTGTTACAAATGCGAATGCTTTCCAAAGAGGTGCACCAAGTGAACGCGCAGCATTCTCAAGTTTTGGATCAACACTTTTAAAACCCTCACGTGCCGAGTTGGTAAGATAGGGTGCAGATACGAACAACATGGCAACAACAATTCCCGGCATGGCGTCCCTGAACTGGATGTAGGGCTGCAATGGGCCACCAAGCAAGCCGTTCGCGCCAAACACGGTCAGTAATGCAATACCTGCCACAGTGTGTGGAACTACCACAGGCACGTCAAGTATACTTTCAACGAATCGTTTTCCGACAAAGTTCTTTCTTGCAAGGATATATGCTGTTGGCACACCCAGTAAAAAGGATATAACGGTCGCAATGAATCCTGCATACAATGACAGGAATATGGACTTTATCACAGGTTTGCTCGCGGCTGCATCCACAAGACCTGCAAAGTCGGTCAATACCTGCCCGACTATCATGTTGGCAAGAGTGACAAAAACAAAAAGCAACAGTGACAATGAAAAAATGTAGAATAACAACATCAGGGGGTCAATTCCCCTGATGTTTTTCAACCGTTGCAGTTTCAACATTGCAATTCCCATATTCACACCTTACCGTTATTCTCTTTTCATTACAGGAAGGTTTTCAATCCTTCAGGCACAGCATCAACATCACTTGTAATCGCAGGTACGATCGGAGGCTGTCCGTTGTCCATAAATATAGCTTGCCCTTCTTCGCCTAGAAGCAATTTCACGAACTCCACTGCAAGTTCAGGTTGTTGTGCGTTCTTTGGTATCGTTATTCCATATACAATTGGCGTGCCTTCAACCACGTTCCCGTTTGCGAGTTCTACTTTTACTTTGCTGTACATGTCTGAGTATTCCATGGAGCCAAGATCGATCTGAGGCGGCAGTTCTACAAACTCAAACCCGTGCTGGACTGCAACGCTCCTGTAGATATAGAAATAATCGATCTCTCCCATCTCCAGTGCGGAGGAAAGTTCGGTTTCCATGCTGCGTAGCATTATTTTTTTTGTGTTTGGATCGATCTCTTCTGAAGGTGGAACTTTAATGATATGCGACCCGCCTTCTGACAATACCGTTATTTCGGTGTTGTCTGCCATCAGGTCATCATAGATACTGGCATCAGCATAATGGTTTTCCGCCAGCTGCGTGACCATCTGTGAACGATATCCGCATGGGTCGTCATTAGGATTGGCAATGCCAAAGGTCACATCAGGTTTTCTGAGTATCTTGAACCAGTTGTCCTGATTTATCTCATCGCTGTATTTGCTGTCATTTGTATATGCTATAACTATCTGGTTGCGGGCAAATGCCACGTACCAGTCTGTAAAT
The DNA here is from genome assembly GCA_019429165.1 of Methanosarcinaceae archaeon. GTDB lineage: Archaea > Halobacteriota > Methanosarcinia > Methanosarcinales > Methanosarcinaceae > Methanovorans. The sequence continues at coordinate 4,017 of JAHYJJ010000264.1, forward strand.
TCCGGCATCATCATTGACGGAATGAGATTGTAATCTGCAGACGCCAGAATGTCCGCCTGCTTGCCGAGTTCGGTTATCTTTTTCACACTGGCCACACTACCAGCAGGTTCACGCTGCACATCCACATTAGGATTGAGTTCTTCGAATCTCTGTTCCAGTTCTTCCATTGGCACACTAAGACTACCTGCATGGTAGATCTTCAGAACGGTCGTTTCGCTATCCGATATGCCTATGCACCCTGAAATTGATGCTGCCAGCATTATGGATAATATGGTAATTGATAGAATAATATGTTTAGTCGTCATGGTTATGTTCAATTGAACATAACGATATATAAATGTTGTTGTTTCGTAGTATTGAACATAGTGCAATAAGGATGTGTGTTGTACAAGCCTTCGCTATCCCTTCACTTCGACAGTTTTAAGTAGTATAAAATAAAATTGCAATATTGCAATTAATATGACACTGAATGAACATAAATTGTATAACAAATCCGATCTCGTGTGGGAATACTTCGAAAAAAATCCCTATGAAGAGATTACGCCATCTATACTTGCTCAAAAATTAGATATTAAATATAATACAGCAAACAGTGCTATCAATAGATTATTCATTAGTGGAAAAATTGAGAAACTAAGTAGAGGAGTTTATGTGTTGTTTTCACCATTACCAAATGGACAAACAACTCTGTAAATGAAACTTAAAAATACGAGACGAAGAAATATTGAGGATTGGTGGATAAGATATGTCTTTAAAAGACCTAACGTTAGAAATAACCAAAAAATGCCCGATGAGGTGTATTTTATGTTCTTCTGATGGAGGAGATCCTTTACCTGCAGAATTTAGTTTGAGTGAACTCAAAGACATCGTAACTCAAGCGAAGTCGATAGGGGTAAGTGAAATATCGTTATCTGGAGGGGAACCTCTTGTTTATCCACATGTTTTAGATCTCTGCAAATATATCGCAGAACTAAAGATTGCTATTTCTGTTTATACTTCTGGAAATATTTTTGATGAATCTAATCAGATATCACCAATTTCAGTGGATTATTTTCAAAAATTAAAAAATGCAGGCATCAACAAAGTTGTATTCAGCTTGCACGGTTCCAATTCGCAAACTCATGATCAAATTACTGGGATACCAAAAAGTTTTGAAAATCTTATGTTTTCAATTGGGAATTTACAAAAAGTTGAACTAAGTACTGAGATTCATTTTGTTCCTCTACGCGAAAATTTTAAAGATTTGCCTGCCATAATTTCGCTCGTAAAAAAAATGGGGTTAAAGTCCGTTCATATTTTGAGATTTGTACCACAAGGGCGTGGCGAGAAATATAAAGATATATTGGAACTCCATCCAAATGACATTTTAGAGTTGCGCGAAATCCTTACTAAATTGATGAACAACTCCGATATAAACATCATCGTTGGTGCACACTACAACTGTCTAGGATTAGGCAATGATATAAAGTGTACCGCAGGTATAAATAAAGCAGTTATACGTCCCGATGGATTTGTTTTTCCTTGTGTAGGAATGAAAAAAATTGAGAGCTTTATTGATTGTAACAATGTTAAAGATGATAATCTGGAACATATCATCGATGAATCTTGTGGGTTTAGACTGTTAAAGAGTCTATTAGATGATGCCGATAACGGATCATGTCAACATTGCAAAGGAGAATATAGTTGTACTAATGGGTGCATAGCTCAACGGCTTATCTCACATGGTACTAATATTTTAAAAAAGGATCCACATTGCATCCAACATTCGGAAAAATTGACTAGGTTGCTGTCTGAAAATAATAAACTATCCATAATAAAGGATTATAAAAAGGGAGTAAGCTATGCCGGGGATTATTAAAGATGAGGATTTAATCGTATGGTTAAAAAATAATTATATGAAGATTAAATTTATTGCCCACGCTCCAGGCTACCAAAGAGTGGATCGAAAAGAGAGGCTTTCAGAAAGTATTACAAATCTTAAAACGGATAAAAAATTATATGCACAAAAGGATTTGTTGATTGAAATTTGGAAAGATTTAGTCGCGATGGCTGTAATTTACTTAAAGTCAAAAGATGAACGTGAACATTTTCATGATGACGGGGATTACGGTATAGATGAATTGGGGGAATTTTTCCAAGAGTATTGTGATTTTGAAAAAGTCTTGTATGGTAATGGTGATTATTATAGAGATCATGTTTCGCACGTTTTCAAAGTATTTCTTCTTGGTGAAAAACTTGTTAGTGAAGATATAGGTGGTTTTTCTTCGATTGAAGTGATGGATTCCAAACTATTGCTGAAAAATTTAAAACAAGAATCCGAAGAAAAAGATGAAGATTATCAAAAACGAGTTGAGACAAAATTAATTACAGCAGATGAAAAAGAAGCAATGTGGTGCATCGTTTCATTAACGCATGATTTAGGATATCCAACAGAAGTTGTCAACGACATCCATGATAATCTCAAGAATATGCTAACCATATTCAATATACAAGATGTTTCATATATTTTATCTCAACAAAGTCAGATGTTTAATGATTCTATAGTTAGATTAATCTCGTCTGACCTAAAAATTGTTAAAAATGATTGCGAGGGGGCAGATGAAGAAGAATCACCCGAATATATTACTCACACGCAAGCTAAATACTACTTTAAATATTCACGGTCAATCGAAAATTGGGATCATGGCGTTGAGAGTTGTATAGTATTAGTGAAAAGTTTAGTATATTTTTTGGAAACTGACTATAGTATAGATGAAAGAAAAACAATGGATATTGATGATGCACGACAATTTCTAATAAGGCAAAGAATTCTGCGTGCAATTGCATCACACAATTGTGATTTTATTTATCATTTAAAGTTGGATTTATCATTTTTGCTCAGAATAATCGATGAAATGCAAGAGTGGGGAAGACCAAGATTGAGTGATCTTTTTATAAAAACCTCCGATTCTAGATTTTCAATTGACAAATTCACAAAAAATGATATCGAATATACAATTCGATTTTCTGTGATAGATGGTGTTACTGAACCTGATGATAAGAAAAAGTTACACAACAATATAAAAAATTATTTCAAACGATGTGCGGATAAATATATAATGATATTGAGAAGTGCTGTTGATGGCAAAGAAAGAGCTGAAGATAAACTCATTTTAACTTTAAATGTAGTAGATGAAACTGAAAAAGAAATAAAATATAAATTTAGACATCCAAATCCAAGAGATATCAAATTGCACGTGAAAGGTATTAAATCACCAGTCAAAGATTGCGTAGAAATCAAATTAGAACAACTTAATGAAAATGATTGGGATGATTTCTGCAAAATTGTTGAAAATAACTAAAATGCAACATAAAATTCAAAAAATTAGAAATACAATTTCACATTGTACTAAATGTGAAGAACTTGTTAAATCTCGAAAACAATCGGTGCCAGGATATGGATTTGCAGATGCTAAAATTTTCTTTGTAGGTTTAGCACCAGGTAGATTGGGTGCAGATTCTACAGGAATACCTTTCACAAAAGATTCATCTGGTAAACTTTTCCAGCAAGCACTTTCATCCTCTGGAATTTGTATGGAACCAAATGGCATAGTGCAAAATGATTCTGAACTCCGAGCATATGTTACGAATTTGGTAAAATGTAATCCAAAAAACGAGAAGGGTAATAATAGATATCCTTCTAAATTGGAAGTGGAGAATTGCAGGGTTTTTTTAAAAGAAGAAATGGCTTTAATTGATTTTGACGTTATCGTTCCACTTGGCAGACTTTCAACTGAAATGATTTTAGATCGGAAATGTAGCAATTTTACTTTAATGCATAACAAGCCCATAAAAATAAACGATCTGTGTTGTATTCCATTTATTCATCCATCGTACATAGTCAGAGGCGCTTATCCTAAGAGTAAATATTTAGAGGATTTTAAGGATCTTGCCACGTGGGTTCGAACTGCCAAAAATTGATACAAAAATCTTCATGTCTCTTTCACGCATAGACAACATCCACCATTACGTTCTGTTTTATCAAAGGTTTCAAAGCATCAGTTGTAACAAGATTAACCTTTGCAATATTAAACCGACCTACACCAAAAAACATAAATGTAACAATGCTACAATGTAGTATATGCTACAAGGTGATTTTGAATGTCAAGTATCCCAACACGCATACCTCGAAGAACAAAAGATAAAATTGAAAAAATGCAATCCAGATTAAGGCTCAGGAATTTGAAATTGACTCAGCAGCAATTAATTGACGATGCTATCGAATACGCCATTACTCATGAAGATGACTTCATTGCAAATTTATCACAATCGCAACCAAAAACGCCAATTGAAGATGATACTTTGTGGCAATTGATGCACAAACCTGTTGATATGGGTAAAACAGACGCGACAAAAATAGATGAATACCTTTACGGCGGTGAATAATTGTCAATATTTGTGGATTCATGCATCTTCTTTGCCATGTATTCAAAAAATGATGTTCATCATGATGAAGCAGTGCGTTTGCTGGAGTTTGCATTAAGTGGCAAAGGTGGAACCATTTATACTTCAGATTATGTGTTTGATGAAACAGTAACACTTGCGCGTGTAAGAACGCACAATGCCGAAATTCCGCTAATGATCGGAAAAGCAATCATCGATTCCCCTCGGGTAATTATGCTGAAAGTAGACGATGAAGTTTTCAATCAATCCTGGGATACCTTCTGCGAATACTGCAGCAAAAATTTAAGTTTTACAGATTGCTCATCTGTAGCTCTTGTAAAAACACATGGAATCGACACAATATTTAGTTTTGATTCTCATTTCGATGGCATAATAAATCGAAATGTGGTATAAGGACAAATCCTTACATCACTCCCCCGAATACACCCTTTTACCAGACTCAAACCCCATCAATTCCAAAAAGATGTCCTCCAGCGTAGGCTCAATTGTCCGCATCTCGATAATATCTCCCCCTCTGGATGCCACCCATTTTGTAGCAACATTCACAACATCAATGTCATCGGTCGTGATAACATAATGTCCATCCGCGTCCTCAATATCAGCAGCATTAAAACCACTCACATCATCAACAGTAAACTCAACACGATATGATGTGTGCCCGAACTCCTTTTGTATCTCAGCCATTGTTCCAAGCGTTATTATTTTCCCGTCATTCATTATCAGGATACGGTCGCACATCGACTCCACCTGATATAGATTATGAGCACTGAACAGGATAGTCTTACCCGTCTCCTTTAGCGAGGCGATGTAATCCGTTATATATTTCGAGGTCATCGGATCAAGTCCTGATGCTGGTTCGTCATATATCAGCACATCGGGATTATTCATAAGCGAGCGTGCGATCGCAACCTTCCTTCGCATACCTTTAGACAGGTCACCAATCTTTTTCCCCTCGGAATTGAGGGAAAGGTCGGACAAAAGACCATTAATCCGCCTTCTGGCTGTTTTTTTGTCAACACTATAAAGTTCTGCAAAAAACATTAGATAATCATTAACCATCATGCTCTCATAAAGCGGAGATTCCTCCGGTAAAAACCCAAGGAACGATTTTATCTTAACAGGTTCTTTTTTAAGATCAAGTCCCTTGATAGTGATATTTCCTGCACTGGGCCGTATGAGGCCACTTACCATCTTGAGGGTTGTAGTCTTTCCGGCACCATTCGGTCCGACAATTCCGAATATCTCACCCTTGTTGACAGAAAAATCCAGACCGTCAACAGCCGTGAATTCCCCATATTCTTTTCGTAATCCGACTACTTCGATCATAATAATTAACCATTTAACAATAGTTATTATGATTTATAACATTGATGAATAGCGACAAATTTATAAAAATGTGATTAAAAAATGAAAAAATTGAACGACCCCCCCCAACAATCGCCCAAAACAAAAATTCTCCTTCACTCTTACTTCATATGAACATCCATCTGCGGATATGGTATCTCAACGCCTTCTCTCTTGTAAGCCTCGAAAATTCCTTTCGTGATCTCGCGTTTAACGACCCAGAGATCTCCAGTATTTACCCATGCTCTGAGCTGGAAGTTCACTGAAGAATCTGCAAGTTCTGTAGTCACAACAAGGGGTGCGGGATCGCTTAACACCATTGTATGACCCTTCATAAGATCCATTGCCACCTGGATTGCCTTGTTCAGATCAGAATTATAACTTACACCAACATTGACCTCAACCCTTCTTGTAGGCATTCGGGTATAATTGACAATCGGACTACCCCATACCAGTTTATTCGGAATTGTAACGAACTTATTGTCAGGAGTCAGCAGTTCGGTTGCCAGAATACCAACAGCACTAACAGTACCAATTGAACCATTGACTTCAACATATTCACTTTTGTCAATCGGTCGAAGGCTGGCAATCCAGACACCTGCAGCCAGATTCGAAAGAGAATCCTGCATCCCGAAACCTATGATTAATCCCAGAACTGCTGAGAGGCTGATAATCATCGAACCAACAGCAAATCCAAGTGCTCCTATGAATGCAAGAATTACTAAAACATATAATAGAACAGTCAGAAACCTTGATAGAAATTCAATAACAAGTTCTGGAAGTTTTGTTTTTTTCAGTCCATTATTAAACATGGAAACAACAATTTTCACTAATATGAATCCAGCAACCAGTACAATGAGTGCAAACAAAACTTGAGACACAGCCACACTCGTATACGGAATAGTCTGTGACAATATACTCAAATCAACCAATTAATAACCTCCTCAATTTAAAGTTTAAAGTTTAGAGTTTAAAGTATAAAGTATAAATTTACAATTAATTCTTAATACGATTGACATCATAATAAGTATAATGGCTGGCTGGGTTACGATAGCGAAATGGGAGTTTTTTCGCTCAAAACTGAAATTCGATGCACGTTCCTTGATACTGTTAGCCGTATCCTTGCTATTGTTGATCGGTGCATCCTACCTGGCTGCACAGACCGGCATGAACATGAACAACGACATGTACCGTGTGGCTCTGACCAATCCTGCTCTTGAACCGGTACTTGATATTGACCAGAGGTTCAATGTCATGACCGTTGACGTGAATACGGCAAGTAACATGTATGCAACTGATGCCGATCTTGTGATAATTGACCCGAATGTATTCGTGGCAGATACGCAAAAATCAGCGTCCGCTTCCGAAGCATTGAAAAGTACGTTAAAAAATTATCGAGAAAGGGTCCTCACATCCTACAACGACATAAATAATACCCATCCGGTATGGGTGACAATACACTACCTTGAACGCCCTGAGGCTTTTCAGGTACTTAGTGGTGAGCGCCGGATATCTGCAGAGGAAGAAACGGTAGATACTCAATTGAGCCTCGAAGAGATCGAAGCCGCTGCAACCGGGGGCAGCATAACAGGGGAGACAGGAACCGGAGCCGTACTGGCACCACCGCAAACAGCGGAAGAGTTCCAGGCCATAAATAGACGTAACCTGTTCGAAAAACAGACAATAGCAACTCCGTCACATTTTGCACCTCCCATTCCTTTCACAGCGATACTGTACTCATTCATGTTCATATTCCCGATATATTTCGTATCCCAATTCTATTCATCCAGTATCATGGATGAACGTACCAACAAAAAGTGCGAACTTGTACTTGTCGCACCACTTCGCGGTGCAGATATCGTGATCGGTAAGACTGTACCCTATATTCTTGTCACAATGGCGATCATAGCCATTGTCACATCGTATGTTAAAGGACTGTCCACTGATGCCGAAACTATCAAAAGCAGTTTATTAATACTCGCAACTATGTTCCCGATCGTGCTGCTGTTCTTTGCATTTTCATTCATCTCAGCAATCCTTTCGCGGAGTTTCAAGGAACTAACCTTTGCAATGGTATTCTTGTCAGTTGTGGTATCAGGATATTTGTTCTTCCCGGCAATGTTCGCAAACGTACATGCCATAAGCACCATCTCCCCGATGACACTTGTCGTACTGCTCATTGAAGGTGACACAATCAAAATGAGTGAATACATTTTCTCAACATTACCATTTTACTTTGTAGGACTTTCAGTCTACGTATTCGGCACTTACATCTTCAGGGAAGAAGACCTGTTTACCCAAAAACCGATAACACAAAAACTTCTGGACTGTATTGAGGTATTCCTGTCAAATCCTTATGGCTCGGTATTCCTGCTGAGCATTATCTTCATTCCGTTCGTTTATATGACACAGTTGATGCTGATAGTCATGCTCTTTAACCTGCCTTTGCCCTACTCTGTCATTGTAATGATAGTTCTTGCTGCACTGATCGAAGAACTGGTAAAATCGATTGGGATATACACATTATTCAAGAGAAAAATGGTCGCACCCACTCTGAAAAATGCTGCCACACTTGCAATACTGGCAGGCGCGGGTTTTTTTGCAGGGGAGAAGTTACTTGTCATCATAACACTGGCTCCGATCGCTACATCGGTTTTCGGTTCTGTCATGACTATGGGGACGCTTCTACTCATCCCACTTATTATACACATCACAGGTGTGATGGTCGTATCGCTTGGAATGTATGCGATCAGCCCCAGGTGGTATCTGCCTTTTGTTCTATTTGCAAGTGTCCTGCACGGGTTATACAATCTATTCATCTTGAGGGGGATCCTTTTTGGCTGACCATAGATCCAAGATGACGCTGGCACCTCGCATTGTGATGCTTATTGCAAGAAAGGAATTCCGCGAGGTCATGCATGAGAGGACATTCATTCTTTCGGTATTGATCCAGTTATTCATTGCATCGTTCTCCACATTCCTTGTGATAGGGTTGACATCATTCTACGACCCAACAGCCCTTGGTGAACTTGATATGGGAAATACGAAGATCGCAGTTGTGGGCAACAATGAGAGTGAATTGTACCTGTTGCTGCAGAATAGTGACCTTGACCCGATCTTGTACAGCGAGTTCTCTGATGCATATACTGCATTCTATGACCGCAAGGTTGATGCTATTTTGATAATCCCTGAAGAACCGCCTGACGGGTACGAAATTTTGGATATTGATATATATCTACCCAGATCGAACTTGAAGGCAACCCTTGTTTCATTACAACTCAAAGAACCGCTTGAGAAGTTTGAGCAGAGCGTGCGTGACATCAGGACAAAACGGGTTTCGGGATATACACCCCTGGATCTCAATATTGTTGAGCGAAAAACAAAAACTTCTTCAACCTATTTTGAGTTCCTGTATGTTGCACTACTTCCACTTCTAGTATTCACTCCTGCCTTCATATCAGGCGGTCTTGTGGTTGATTTTATTACAGAGGAATTCGAGCGCAAAACAATTGACCTTTTGCTGGTGTCGCCAATATCGTTGTTCGATGTAATCAGCGGAAAAGTGCTACTCGCCACAATTATCGCACCTGTTCAGGCGTTTGCGTGGGTGATTCTGTTGATGATGAACGGGATTGTGATCCACAATGTTGTTACGATATTGTTGCTTGTTCTGGTAGTTGCAATGATACTTGTCCTTGTCAGTGGCATTATATCTGTCATGTTCAAAGAACGCGGAATGGCACAGTTATTCTATTCACTGATACTGATATTCCTGTTCATGATCTCATATCTTTTCACAAATTCCCCGATGAACCTTGTTACCAGACTCTCCATCCAGAGTATCGGAGGTCTGGAAACTATAGTATGGCTTGGTGGATACTCACTTTTGGCTGTGGTTTTGTATGGAGGATTGCTCAGGGTTGTGGAAGGGGAGTGAGATTCTATTAACTGGTGGAGTATGTGAAATCCTCCAGCACATCCATGCATAACACATATAATATATAGGCCCATATAGGACACTATATGGCATCTACTACTACTATCTGCATCGATCCCAGAGTGAAAGACATGTTATCATCTCTAAAACACTATCCGCGTGAATCATACAATTCTGTTGTAGATAGATTGATAAACATGGCTATCGATGAAGAAACACTTAGCGATGAAGCAATTCAGGGAATCGAAGAGGCGCTTGAGGATATTAAACATGGTCGCCTGTATTCAGAAGAGGAGATCATGAAAGAGTTTGATCTGCTATGAGATATAAAGTCGAATATACCTCAAAAGCGAAAAAGGATCTCAAAAAATTTCCTCTGGATATTGCACAAAATATTGTTCTATCGATCAGTAGTATCAAAGAAGATCCTCATTCTTATTCCAAAAAAATCAAAGGGACTAAAAATCATCCACTCTACACACACCGTGTTGGTGAGTACAGGGTAATTCTGGACATACTGGATAACCGTCTTTTGATTATAGTTGTGGAAACGGGGCATCGAAGCAAGATATACCGGAAATATTAATAACCCAAATCCCAAACCCAACAATTTCCCCTAAACATGCTCAATATCAGTATGATCCAATATTTCCGAATTCGTTGTACACAAATCCCTTATCCCAATTTATCCACGTCATCATTCGGGCAAAATCCTCCAGCTCTTTTGCAGACACCTTTAAGAAATTCTCCAGTTTTTGTGCCGAAATATCGATCTTCAATCGCTTTCTTAATTCAGGATCCTGTGTAGTTACCACGAAAAAATATTTTCCGGCATCATACATCCTGTATTGCTGGCATGCACATGCAATCAAAGCAGCAGTTCCAATAGCAACAGCATCTGCACCCAATGCAAGTGCCTTGATGAAATCAGAAGATGTCCTGATGCCACCAGTTATACCCCTTCTTTTACTTGGTTTTTGTCAAAAATAGGATAGAAACATTGTCCACTCACTCAAATCAATTATCATTATTATGTTGATAAAAGGCAGAAATCCTTATATCGTATCCTAGACAATTTAAGCATAAGTGGCGGAATGGAATCCTCCGTACAAATTTCATCCCACCCAATTCCATCTCCGTCAAGATTATTATAATTTAAATGAATGTTTAGAACGAGGTGAAGGTCATAACAGAAGAAAAACCCACAAAGATCGCAGTTGTCAGGTGCGATATAGTATCAGAAGCCTGTCCAGGTGTTGGATGCTTCATGGCGTTCAATCAACGAAAAATGTATTTCAAGGATTACGATGAGAACGCAGAGATGATAGCCTTTTTCACATGCGGCGGATGTTCGGGACGGCGTGTATATCGTCTTGTAAAATCTATCAAGAAAATGGGTGCAGATGTGGTACACCTGAGTTCATGTATGCAAATGGAACAATATCCAAAGTGCCCGCATATCGATTCGATCAGAAAGACAATCATGGATGCAGGAATAAAAGTTGTAGAAGGTACACATCATTAAAGGTAAAAGGAGATGATAAGAAATGGTTAAACGTATGATCGTACACATAGATGAGGACAAATGCACAGGATGTGGTAAGTGCGTATCCCCTTGCGCAGAGGGTGCTATCCAGATAATCGATGGCAAGGCAAAGGTCATGTCAGAAGAACTTTGTGACGGCATGGGGTTTTGTATGGGGATATGCCCCGAAGACGCAATAACAATTGAAGAACGCCAGACTGTAGAGTTCAATGCCGAAAAAGCAGAGGCACATAAAAAGACTACAGATGTCTCCATCAAGTGCTTCAGTTGTGGCGAAGGTGAAGATACAAGGTATCTCCTTCCAATGAGGCATGAAATGGAAAGCATCTGGGTTTGCACACGCTGCCTTCCCGCCCTCATCCACGGGTGATATGTTCAATGGGTATCAAGATCGAACTAACCTCGCCGATCGATAATGTCTGTGATTACACATTTGATTTTCACTGGCAGAACCAGCGACTTGACCCCGATTCAGTAATTCCACATCAGTCGGGCACACAGTTTACGTATTCAGATCTTGTTGATGCCTCAAAGAGCGGCTCGGATATCCACATCAAAGGCAACGTAGGCGCGCGGTTTGCTTACAGTCTTGGTGTTGACCTGAAACATTTTGGCGGGAGCGGTAATTCCATACCTGCAGGGCGTGTGTTCGTTGACGGGAACGTCGGTGAAGAAGCTGGCATGGGTATGGTTTCAGGGAAACTTTATGTAAGTGGAGACGTAGCAGAACCCTGGGGCAACATTATTGAGGTCAGATCTGATATGAAGGGTTACAAGAAGTTCCGTTCGATCACTGATATCTTTTGCAACGGTCTTGACACCGATATGCTTGTATCAAATACATTTGATGAAAATGAGCGGCAATTGACACTTGATGATGGGATACTTCGCGGAACACTTGGAGCACGTTGCAATTGTATGGCAAATATCGTTGTCGAAGGTGATGCTTACAACGGAACGGGTTTGCTGATGAGACACGGCACGATAATCATCAAAGGAAATAGTGGGATGAACACAGGCGCACACCTTGATGGCGGGACTGTTGTTGTCCTGGGCACAGTTGGTGAGTTTGCAGGTGCATATATGAAAGGCGGCTCGCTGGTGTTGAGGGATGCAAAAGGATATGTCGGTGCCGGGATGAAAGGCGGTGCGATATACTCTAAAAAGAAGGTTAAAACAAGTCCTCCTGCGGGAAAGTCGAAGATGAAGGGAAATGACAGTACATGGCTTCGCAGTTTACTTGACATCGGGCGCGTTGAATCGATGCTCTATAACAAGTATGAGGTCGAAGAAGAAAAAGAGAAATACGTCACTGTCCACATGCGGGATGGCTCTGTGTTGAAACGGAAAGTAGAATAATTATTTGATAATGTAGTGTATCATAGGTGTATCATTGTTTATTATTGGTGTATTATTGGTAGTGTATTGTTGTAGTATATAATTTAAATTGGAGGCAGAGAATATGGTAGTAAAAATAATAGAGACAATCGGTTCGTCACCGGACAGCTGGGAAGAGGCATTGAAAAGTGCAGTGGATGATGCATCGGAACTTCCGATCTTCAAATCCAAGGGTAACATCACAAAAGTTAATGTAAAGAACTTCGATGTGGAAGTTGAGAATAATAAGATATCACTTTTTAAGTGCAGGGTTGAGATCCTTCTTGAGTGAGTGGCATGAATGTAAAAACGTTGGTCTTAGCTGTGATTGTACTGATCGCGGCAATTACATTATCGGGTTGTACTGAAAAGTCGCAGCAAAAACCGATCATAGAGGGGGCCAACGTTTATCCTGACATTGATTCTGCATTTAATACCGGCAAACCTGTTGTTGTTTATTTTTACGAGTCCTTTTGTTCAAACTGCAAAGACCAGCAGCCCATAGTTGAATCAATATCCAATACGGTTGGCGATCGGGCGGTTGTTGTGGTAATGGATCAAGCGCTTAATGAGGAGTTTGCAGGCAATTATGGGGTTACGAATGCGCCAAATATGATCGTGTTTGACAGCAATGGGGAATTCGTTAGTAATGGTTATTTGAACAGCGATAAGTTGGCTGCTGTTATTGATGAATTGTAAGAAAAGCAGTTAACGTTTTATCACCATATCCCTCTCTTTAAAGGACCTCCACAACATTGAGTGGGTAGTGCGACAAGAAGTTAGGGAGAACCTCTTTAAACGGTTGCGTTTTTTCAATCGTAATCACGCTTTTTCAATCGTAATCACGCTTTTTCAATCGTAATCACGCTTTTTCAATCGTAATCACGCTTTTTCAATCGTAATCACGCTTTTTCAATCGTAATCACGCTTTTTCAATCGTAATCACGCTTTTTCAATCGTTACCCAAAATACACTTCCCTGTCCCGCAGGATTATTCTCAATACCTACATCTCCACCATGAAGTTCAACTATCCTCTTGACTATTGCAAGCCCAAGCCCCGTACCTTTTACACCTTTTTTATCCACACGCTTGAAGCGCTGGAACAGTTTTGGTTTATCCTCATCCAATATTCCGAATCCAAAATCAGTGACCGAAATTCTCCACTTAAGATCAGCATCCTGAATATCTATAATTATCCGGCTGCCCCTGGGGCTGTACTTAATGGCATTGGACAACAGATTTGAGAACACATCCTCAATGATAGTGTTCGCCTTTGCAAAATATTCGCCATCTGCAAGGAATTCGATTGTCATTTCCTTATCTATCACCGGTTGTGTGAAATTTTCAACAACATTTTTGAAGATCTTGCCAATATCATTACGCTCGAATTCAAGTTCCTCTGTACTTTCAATTTTGGCAAACTTCGAGGCTGTTTCTATAAGGTCAATAAGTTTTTCGTTATTATTGTGTACTTTATTAAGCAGCTCTTTATTTTTTTCATCGTTTTCCTTCATCAACAAAACATCTGTAAAACCACGTACAAGTCCGGCAGGATTGAGCAGGTCATGGCGCAGGATGTCTGTAAATAGGTCTTTTAACTGGTTTGATTTTTCCAGTTGTCCTGAGTATTCCTGAAGTTCCTTTGCCATATTCTGGACCATTACATACGACTGGGCATTGTTAATGGCAATTCCAAACTGGCTTACAACCCGTTGCAAGAACTGCTGTGTATCGTTTGAAACATCTGCTATAAATCCGATCACAATCGTTCCAAGAAGGTTCTTGTGGAAAACGATTGGAACACTTATTATGGTTTTAGGGCTAGCCTCAATAAACCCGAACTTGATATGGTACTTATTATCCTGCGGGATGTCCGTAACGATCAGTGTTTTACGCTCAAGTGCAGCCTCTCCCGGAAGACCTTCGCCTAGTTCGAATTGCTCAGTCAATAACTCTTTTTGCACAGCATGGGTTGCGGCGGGTTTTAGTACATTATTTTTGGCATCATAAAGATAGACTATCCCAAAAGGTGCATTCAGGTGTTTTGCGATCTCATTTAATCCTTCCGTCAGCATTGTGTGCAGATCAATAGATGCGTTAAATACAGTCATGATCTGATTGTATGAATATTCTCTCTCCTGCTGTGCCTTCAATTTTTCGGTGCGCTCTTCAACCATTACTTCCAGATTTTCGGTATAGCTCTTAAGTTCATCCTCAAGCCGTTTATGTTCTGTCATGTCACGGGCAATTGCGAAAACACCCTTCACGTTCCCTTTTGCATCTGTGAACACTGCGGCATTAGAAGAAACAGGGATTTCATTGCCTTGTTTAGATATCAATGTTAGTTCATAATCCCGTA
>JAHYJJ010000191.1:0-2472 GCA_019429165.1 Methanosarcinaceae archaeon
TCCGAAGACAGGGAGCGAAAAGCACGAGAAAATGAGATCAAAAAACAGCGCACCAATCTTATAATAGCAGTTGCACTTGGAATCCCAATCTCTTTAGGAGATATGAGCAATGCATTCCCAAACCTCCTCTGGTTCGTTCCCACATTCCTCTCAGATGACAGATTGCTCTTTATTTTAACCACCATAGTAATGGTCTTCCCTGGAAGACAGTTCTTTGTCGGAACCTACAAAGGATTAAAACACGGCGTCACCGACATGAACCTTCTTATAGCAACAGGAACTGGCGCCGCATATGCAGTGAGTGTTGCTGCAACATTCCTTGACCTGGGACCCGGGTATGATATGACATACTATGACACCGCAGCCCTTCTGATCGCATTTATTGTTCTTGGTAGATATCTTGAGGCCACAACCAAAGGCAAAACATCTGAAGCCATCCGAAAACTCATGGGACTCCAGGCAAAGACCGCCCGCATTATTGTAGATGATGTGGAAAAGGAAGTACCTGTTGAAGATGTAGCTGTGGGCGACATCGTTGTTGTCCGCCCTGGTGAAAAACTCCCTGTTGATGGAGTCATAACTTTTGGATCATCAGCTGTTGATGAATCCATGATAACAGGTGAGAGCATGCCTGTAGAAAAGAATCCTGGTAATGCCGTTATAGGGGCAACACTGAACAAGACAGGCTCATTCAGGTTCAGGACAACAAAGGTCGGCTCAGATACTGCCCTTGCACAGATAATCGAACTTGTGGAAAATGCACAGACATCCAAGGCACCCATCCAGAGAATCGCTGATATAGTGGCAGGGCATTTTATCCTTGCAGTGCACGTGATTTCACTTCTTGCATTCTTATTCTGGTTCTTTATAGGCTTTGAGATGTTCGGAGTCGCACAATCAGCGGCATTTGCAGGAGTCAGTCCATTCCTGTTCTCCCTGCTGATATCTATTACAGTGCTTGTCATTTCATGCCCATGTGCTGTCGGGCTTGCAACTCCCGCCGCTATAATGGTTGGAACTGGCAAAGGTGCCGAAAACGGCATCCTGATAAAAGGTGGCGAATCCCTTGAGATGGCACATAAACTCAACACGATCGTGTTTGACAAAACCGGAACATTGACCCTGGGGGAGCCCCAGCTTACAGATGTCATCAGTACAGCCAGCCACACAGAAGACGAAGTTCTTCGCATGGCAGCCATAGCTGAAAAAGGGTCAGAGCACCCACTTGGTGAAGCAATAATAAAGGGCGCAACATCACGAAACATCGCTATACCAGATGCCACTTCGTTTAGGGCCATAACAGGTCATGGAGTTGAGGCTGAATTCGAAGGCAAACGAATCCTTTTGGGCACACGCAAACTCATGTCTGATAACGGAATAGATGTGAGCCACCTGAACGCATCCATGGAAAAAATGGAAAACGATGGCAAGACTGCTATGATTATAGGATTGGGGCAGGAAGCCATAGGGATTGTAGCTGTTGCCGATACCCTCAAAGAACATTCAAAGGAAGCTGTAGAAAAGCTGCACAAAATGGGAATTGAAGTTGTGATGATCACAGGTGATAATGCCAGAACTGCGTCTGCCATTGCAAAACAGGTTGGTATCGATCGTGTGCTTGCAGAAGTACTGCCTGAAGATAAGGCCAATGAGATAAAGAAACTCCAGGCCGAAGGTAAGGTCGTGGCAATGGTTGGTGACGGTATCAATGATGCGCCTGCATTGACTCAATCCGATGTAGGGATTGCCATGGGTGCAGGAACTGATGTGGCCATGGAATCAGCCGGAATTGTGCTTATCAAGAACAATCTTCTTGATGTGGTCGCATCCATAAAGCTGAGTAAACTGACCATGAACAAGATCAAGCAGAACCTGTTCTGGGCATTCGGGTACAACACTATCGGCATACCCCTTGCCGCTGGAATACTGTATCCGTTCGTGGATAAGATCCTGATAACGCCGGTACTTGCAGCAGCGTTTATGGCAATGAGTTCTCTTTCAGTAACGGGTAATACATTACTTATGAAAAGGAGCAGGATAAAATGAATTTCAGGTTAATGTGTGCGGAAAAGAGTATGGAGGAAATGTAATGGAAGAAATAGTCATGAAGGGCAAAACTGGCAAGTATAGCCTGATAGCAAGCATTGTATCATCATTTGTGGTTATAGGTTTATTCCTACTACTGGCGCTGTTGAAAAACAGCAGCCGGGAAATCCCACTGTATACGGATGTGGATATCATGGCAGGCATGGTATTCGTATTCATTTTGAGCATGATAGTATCGGCATCCATCTGGCCTGGCATAGTGGAGAAACACTTGAAGTGAATCAGACCATCCATGAGATTTCATGAGAATATGGATAATGACGATAGAAGATACATGTGAGACAATAGAAATGACCGATTTAAACAAGAAATCTAACGCAAAAAACAAGAAATCTAACGCAAAAAATAAGAAATCTAACGCAAAAA
>JAHYJJ010000192.1:0-2432 GCA_019429165.1 Methanosarcinaceae archaeon
TCCTATCGACTCGTTCAATCTTTTTTGCAAAACATTTTGTTTTCCTCACCAAAATGCTTTGAGAATTTCTTGCAATCCCATTCGTATTCTCAATCTGAGACGTATGGATATCACTAAGAGTACCTTCGTCCACAATCCATTTGCGATTTATTTTAACCAATTTGCCACCACTTTTTGTTTTGATCAGTTGTCCGTAATGATAGCAGAAAAAATCATATATTTTTTCCAACCCTTTGAAATACTGATCATTCCCATCATGCGTGACCTGTAGTAGGTCTTGACTGGCATGATAAGACTCGTATAAGAGTAAATTTACCAGCCCCGTTCAGCCCCAGAAGGCCAAAAATAGTCCCCTTTTCAATCGTAAGTGATACATCATTTACGGCAGTGAAATCCCCATACTGTTTAGATAGTGAACGAATCTCTATTATGTTTTCCATATTGTTCTCACATATACTGATCAAGTTCTGAACACAGGAATGAATTATCAGGTATCCGAATATTAATCATACAATATATTAACCTGATATTACGTGACTTTGTTAGATTAATATATCGCTTTCACGAGTTATTTATTTTTCATGCTGGTTTGAGGTTTACAATATCTGGTTATAACATTACAATACGCCTGATTCACAGAATCGATCATATCAATATCATTGCGCACAACAGCAAAACCAAGTGACATTGATACGTATTCCGTTAAGTCATACACCATTATTGAATCATCATCAGCATCATCAGCATCATCAGCATCATCAGCATCATCAGCATCATCAGCATCATCAGCATCATCAGCATCATCATAATTCATGCCGGCTTCTACAAGATTCTGCATGCAACCGGGACAGTTCGTAACGATCACATCACAACCCATATCCTTTGCAGTTTCGATCTGCAAGGAAGCAAGTTTAACGGACTCGGAAGGAAATATTGCCCTCACACTCCCGCCAAAACCACAGCATTTTGAACCTTCGTGACACTCGTTAACAAGATGTGTGCCAGGCATACTCGAAATAACATCCCTTGGCTCCTCATAGATACCAACACTGCGCGTAAGATGACATGGGTCCTGATAGAACACCCTGTGTTCCAGCACTTGTTGTGGCACGATTCTTTTTTCATCTATCAATCGCTTGAGGTACTGTGAAATCTGTAAAACCTCAAAATCTAATTCTCCAAAAACCCGTGGATACATGTCTACAAATGCGCGATAACAACCCGGGCATGATGTGATAAGTGTCTTTGCACCTCTTCTCTTGACCTCAGTGACATTCTTCCGCCCCATTTCCTCCATCAATCCTTTGTTTCCGCTTCCCGCAGAAACCGCGCCGCAGCAGTGTGATACGCCGCTAAGCACAGTGTAGTCCACACCGACACGGTCCAATATATTGATCGTAGCAGCGGCAATGTTAGTATTTATGTAACCGGCGGCACAGCCTGGATAATAGACCACCGACCCCACATCTTTATCCTTAGGAAATACCGCATGCTCGCTGATCTTGGACATTGCAACAAACAGGTTGTTGCCGGAACAGGGGTCTACAATTGTGTGCTCTTCCCTCATACCATGTGTTTTGACCCAACTCGCTCGTGCAGTTGTTATTAGTTTTTTGAGACTCAAATCCTCAGGGCATGCCTGTACGCACAAACCACAGGTCAGGCACCTGAATATATCTTCGCTTGTGACTTGCTCGCAATTGCCGTCCAGATAACTGCATAACTCATCAATAAGATCGATCTCGCTGTACATGGGACAGACTTCGATGCACATGCCACAGTGTGTGCAATGTTCATTGTATTGCTGAGTCATTGTCATTGGTAATCCAACAATTGTGGAGTATAAGTAGATTCTGACAGTAGATTACGAAAAAGGCAACTACATAACGCATGAAAATCTGGCAAAAAATGGGACTTTTGCTCCAGATAAAAACGGTGCTACCACACGCGCGTAGCGTGACGCTGTTCTATACCACTGCCCTGCAGACACATTGAAGTTTCAATAGATTTCAGCGCATCTTTGTTTGCACGGATTATCCTACGTAGTAAGTGCGTATTTTGAGAATATGAGCAGTTAGTAGTTATGGAAAGCGCCGCCTGCGGCGTTTTGACAAGAAAGTCATATCTTGAATTGCAGAAATGCCACTCCCCCCATTCAGAGTGACCTTACTGTGACATGCATTATCAGTAATGGAATGTGTGAAGCTCACAGGACAATGTGGAAAACTCTGAAAGTCTGATTCGGATAATCTGCCAGGGTAACAAATGTTATGAAGAAACGAAAGTTGAACTATCGTAAGAGTCGTAAGCGACAACAAGCGAAAGCAGACTGTAATACGCTTGAGCCAAAAAAGCATGGAATCAGACTATAATGGCTCGCCTCACATTATAGTGAATGGACAAATGATTCCCGGCTTACAGATGGCTTCTAA
>JAHYJJ010000193.1:0-2419 GCA_019429165.1 Methanosarcinaceae archaeon
TTTCCCAATCCATATTGTAACTATAACTGCAATAATTGTAACAACAACTGCATAAGTAACCATGGCAGGAACACTTGTTGCATCTCCAAAGACTTGTTTGAAAATTGCAAGTATCGCGCCATTCCATGCAAGTGCCGCTACTAAACCAAAAGCAGCAGTCATTAAAGCAGCAATCTTTTCGATAACTTCTGCATTCATAAATTAACCTCCAAATTACTTTTTGTCTGTCAAGGTATTTAAAATCTTCCTTATATTAATATAAATAATTAAATGAATATAATATTAATTTTTATAAAATAATATTTTATTATGATGAAATTCCAAAATCCAGTTATTACATTACAGTTAAGAGGGGATCAAGTTTCGGGCATAACATACAAATTACTTATCCTCTTTTTTGATGATTGCCATCAAATCCATATTAGATCATACATTTAAATTAACTGTTGATGTTTAAATATTTGATACATATCACATGTATTTAGTGACATATATTTCACTAATGCAAGAAGTGCCTCATACCCGTAAACACCAATGACACACCAAACCTGTTCGCTGTTGCGATCACCTCATTATCCCTGATAGAACCGCCAGGAGACACAATAAACTTGATATTGCTCTCATCTGCATAAATAATGCTGTCATCGAACGGGAAGAATGCATCAGATGCCATCACACATTCAGAGAACACCTTGTCACAATATTCCTCGAATGGTACGTCCGATCCCTCGCGTTCATAGATGATTTTCAAATTCTCACGCGCCTTTGTGACTGCCAGTTTACGGATAGAATCAACACGGTTCGGTTGTCCCGCACCCATTGCGAGCAGCATAAAGCATCCTTTCTCGTATTCATACGCAAGTGTCACGGAATTTGATTTTGTGCTCTTGCACGCATACAGGCTAAATTCTGCAAGTTGGCGTTTCTCTTCGGGGAATATTGTTTCGGTAACAATGTCCCATTTTTCATAGATGCCAATGTTGCGTGACTGTTTGAGCAAACCACCGACCACATATTTGTAAGTGTGATCTACTTCAAAAGCGTCATTAAATTCTGGAAGTTCCAGAAGTCTCAGGTCTGCGCTCTTCTTTTTAAGATATTCAAGCGCATCATATTCAAATCCTGGTGCCAGAATTATCTCAACGAACCTACCTTTAAGAAACTCTGCAGCTTCGAGGTCAAAGACCGTATTCGTGCAGACGATGCTGCCAAAAGCAGATACTGGATCACCATCCCATGCAGTTCCAAGTGCAGCCAAAAGCGTGTTTCCGGTTGCGAGTCCACAGGGATTGTTGTGTTTTACAATAGCAACTGCAGGTTTGTCGTGTCCAAGTTCCTTGATAGTCTGGAGCGCATTATCTGCGTCAACATAGTTATTATATGAAAGTTCCTTACCATGTAACTGTTTTGCATTTGCAAGTGATGGTCCCCTTACACCAGGTTCTTTGTAGAATTTAGCATCCTGATGCCAGTTCTCACCATATCGAAGTGTTTTACCTTCAGTAAATTTCAACCGCATAACATCCTCGCCAAGCAGTACTTTGCTAAGATATGTGTCAATGGTACTATCATAATCAGCCGTATGCCTGAATGCCTTAACAGCTAGCTCCTGACGTGTTTTTTCGGAAACAACCCCACTTGAGCGCAATTCCTTTAAGACATGGCCATAATCTTCAGGATCGCATAATATTGTGACCGCAGTGTAATTTTTTGCAGCTGCACGGATAAGAGTTGGTCCACCAATATCGATATTCTCAATCGCTTCATCCAAGGCAACCCCTTTTTTTGAAATCGTAATCTCAAATGGATACAGATTAACAATCACCATATCGATAAGTTCGATATTCTCCCGCTCAGCTTCTTCGACATGGACACTGTTGTCACGAACACATAATAAACCGCCGTGTATCCTTGGGTGTAGGGTCTTAACCCGTCCTCCCATCATTTCTGGAAAACCGGTTACTTCTGAAACATCGATAACCTCAATATCGGCATCACGAAGTATCTTTGCAGTCCCGCCTGTTGATATGATCTCTATTCCAAGTTTCGCGAGTCCACGCGCTAAATCCACTATTCCTGTTTTGTCCGATACGCTAAGGAGTGCCCTTTTAATCAAAAAAATCACCGGAGTAAGTTAGAGTGTATTGGGTATAAGTGTTATGGTTTGGATGGGAGATTTTTAAAGAAGAAATAATTGAGAATTATATATAAAGTAGCATAATTTAAATTAACTATTTAATTGATCTAAATTTATTCAATTTATATTGACATCTGTATATGCAAAATTAATGAGGGACCCTATGATTTCGATTGGAAATTTAAAATTGATTAAAATTAACTAAAATCAATTAAAATTAATCAAAATTAACTGAAATCAATTAAAATTAATCAAAATTAACTGAAATCAATTAAAATTAAT
>JAHYJJ010000017.1:0-17846 GCA_019429165.1 Methanosarcinaceae archaeon
ACAATTGAATTGTTGTCAGTAACTAAGATCCTTCCAATATTTTGGGTTGATATAATTTTCAATGCTTCAGAGGAATCGGCATTAGCTGATATAGTGATCACATCTTTTGTCATAACATCTGACACCAGCACGTTTGCACGTTCTTGCGTTGGCACAGTAATTACGTTTGTAAAGGTAACGATCCCTTTTAAACTATTGTCATCAATTACAGGATACCCCATGTGTTTTTTTTCAAACATCAATTTTGAAAGATCATCAACTGTCATTGATGATTGCACTGATATAATATTACTGCTCATTATCTTTCGGACCGGCACTTTTTCTAAAACAACAGACACTGTAGTTGTGCGTGCTTCTTCAGTTGCGCCTATGTATATAAAGAACGCTATCAAGATAAGCCATGGATTGGCAAGTACACCAAGCACTGCCATCATGATTGCGAACATCTTTCCTATCTGCGCTGCCTTCTGGGTCGCTTTTACATATGGCATGTTTATTGCATACCATGCCCGAAGGATTCGCCCTCCATCCATCGGGAATGCGGGGAGCAGGTTGAATACACCTACAATCAGATTTATGTAACCTATTAGCCAGATGACATGAAATATATTAGTATCAGAAAAGGATGGCTGCAAGTCAGATAGAACACCATTGAAGATCAGACATACGGCACCGATCACAAAACTTGTCATCGGGCCTGCAACAGCCATTTTCGCTTCTTGTGCGGGATTTCGGGGGATCTCCTCCATTGATGCCACACCACCAAATAACATTAGTGTAATGCTATCTATTTTGACTCCGAATTTTTTTGCAAAATACGAATGTCCGATCTCATGAAGCAAGACGGATGAAAAAAGCAAGAGTGTAGTCGCAAATGCCAGAATATACCTTGTCGACAGTTCACTTACATTGCTAAATCCATACGGTGCCGGATTGTTTGCGAATATGAGTGCAAATACCGGAAGTATCAACAAAAATGTGATATGGAGTTTGATTGGTATCCCCATTATCTTCCCAATCTGAAATGAAACTTTCATGGGGTAATTGTAGATATAATAATATTTAGTCTTATCTTTAACAGATTGTTATGCTGAAATGTAAACACAGATGGGCTCAAATACTTTCACCCCGCTTGGCTCATAAATATATACTATTGACACGTAGTTAGTATCAGTCACGAATTGATGTGCACACGCCTTTACAAGTTTCAAGGCTAGGTGCCATCAATTCATCCCCCCTCTCGTGATACAAATTATACAATCCTTATACAAATAGTATAAAAACTATATTTCAATCACACATCAACGATCGCATACGATCTTCAGATCGTTCAAGAACAGTTCTATATTTTCAGATGTCAGGTGCGGCATCAGAACAAGCCGCAGAGCACGTGGTGTTCGTGTAATGGACACCTGCCACCCGAACTCATCACGAAGTCGTTTTCTTACCTTATCAGCATCAGGAACATCAAGAGCCACAACGTTCATGACAGGTTCGATCAATGGTTCAATCCCGATCTTTCTTGCTCCGGCTACAACCATGTCTGTAAGTTCCATACACTGGTCTATAATACGCTGGTATCCATCCTTCCCAAGATGTTTCATAACAGCATACGTGCCTGCAACAGTAGCACCGCTTCTGGTTCCTGTGAGTGAATACTGGGTATCGATAGTAAGGTAGGGTGTACTTGTTTGGAGGTTGTGGAGGTGATTGAAATCCCGGAATAACAATCCACCTGATGGAATAGTGCTTAGTCCCATCTTATGAGGGTCGATCCCAATGGAAGTCACACCTTCAAGCGAAAAATCAAATGACGGAGGGTTTTTCAAAAACGGGATCACAAAACCGCCAAATGCAGCATCAACATGCAGGAATATGCCTTTTTCGACTGCAAGTTCCGACATCTCCCTGATCGGATCGATCTGACCAAACTCTGTTGTGCCTGCTATCCCGACAAGTCCGATGGTCTGTTCATCAATAAGACTTTCCACAGAATTCATATCTACCTTAAACTCGGGATCAAGTGTAGCCTTGCGAATTTCAATATCCAGCATATCAGCGATCTTGTCGAATGAAAAATGAGCGGATTCGGGAATGATGACGTTTGGATTTTTGACATTACATATATTACGCATTGCGCGAAGTGCCTGTATATTGGATTCTGTTCCGCCTGTTGTGACATATCCATGTACGGAAGAACCATTCATCAAATCCCCCATCATCCGCATAACTTCCAGTTCAAGGTCATGCGTACCAGGGAATAATCCAAAATCACCCAGATTTGATTCAATGAATTGCATGTGGGCATAAACTGCGATCTTATGCGGATGGGTACACATGGCACTCAAGACACGCGCATATGTGGTATCGCGTGCTTTTGTTTCATTTAGAAAAGCGAATATCTCTTTTTCCGAAACTCCATTATCATTCATACATTATCAGGATACTCGAACCTGTTTAAAATGGTTGTGATTTACGGTTAGATCCTTCCAAACAACTTATCAAGTTCCTTTTTAGAAAACGAAACAAAGGTGGGCCGCCCATGCGGGCATGTTCTTGGGTTTTCGGTACGCATCAGTTGAGCGACAAGGTTTTCCATCTGCTCAAGATTGCATGCTGCGCCTGCTTTTATAGCACCCCTACACGCCATGCTCTTCGATACGTGTTCATATATTCCAGTCTCATCCCTGATCCTGCCTGTTGACAGGATGTCTGAGATGATATCATGCACGATATCAGGATCTTCCAGTTTGCCGAATATATTGGGGATAGATGTGATGACATAGGTATTGGTCCCGAATTCCGATATCGCAAAACCAAACTCTTCAAGATAGGGGATGTATTCTTCCAGCAAGATCCTTTCCTTTGCGTTCAGTTCGATGGTAAGCGGAGTGATCAACTCCTGCCAGCCTGAAGTCTTGTGGTCTTTTATCTGGTTGAACAATATTCGCTCATGGGCGGCATGTTGGTCAATAATCAAAAGTCCGTCTTTGGATTGTGTGATAATGTAGAGGTTATCGATCTGTCCCAGTATTTTCATGTCATCAAGAACACTAACATATGACGCATTTTCGGTAGTATTGATCTTTGTTGCCAGAAGTTCCCTCTCCGTTCGCTTAAGACGGCGTTCGGTATCCTTCGTCGATGTATTATAGAAGGGGGTGCTCTCTCGCAGCGTGATTTCCACACTCGGTTTAAATATAGTTTCAGGTTCAATATTATCAAATAATAATTGAACAGTACTTTCTTTGTTATCTATTTCCGGTGCAACCTGTGACCTGTGTGCTTCCTCAACGGCTTTTGTGATCGCATCCATAACCTCCTTTTCAGACCCAAACCGCACCTCGGTCTTGGCAGGATGGACATTGACATCCAAATCTTTTGGGTCAATTGATATATTCAGCACGGCGGCAGGATAGCGTCCTTTTGGGATAAGTGTGTAAAACCCAAGTCGCAGAGCATTACTGATAGCCTTTGAATTGACACTTCTTCCATTCACAAAGAATGACTGGAGATCGTTTCCGCTTCTAGTAAGTTCGGGTTGTGATACAAAACCGGAAACTTTTGCCCATTCAGACTCGAACGAAACCGGTATCATGGCTTTTGCAACATCACTACCAAGCACATGTATGATCCGGTCAAAAAGACTATGCGATGCAGGTGCGCGGAGTATCGTCTTTCCATCGTTTATGAGTGTGAAGGAGACATCTGTATTTCCAAGTGCATATCTTGTGACAACATCCGTGACGTGCGCAAGTTCTGTGCGGTCGCTTTTGAGATACTTTTTTCGTGCAGGAGTATTATAGAACAGGTCCTCTACAGTTACACGGGTCCCGACCGGAGCCCCAATATCCGAAACATTCTTTAGATCGCCGCCTTCAACAACCAATTTAGTCCCCGATATGTCATCGTTTTGTCGTGTGTTGATCGTAAGTTTTGCTATTGCGGCAATGGATGAGAGTGCCTCCCCTCGAAATCCCATTGTTGAGATCGCAAAAAGGTCATCTGCAGTCCTGATCTTGCTTGTGGCATGTTTTAAGAACGCAATGGAAACATCGCTTTTGCTCATTCCATAGCCGTTATCCACAATGGATATTAGTGTTGATAAGCACCCTCCAATTTCCACTCGAACATCGGTAGCACCAGCATCGATTGCATTATCAATGAGTTCCTTGATCACCGATGCAGGGCGCTCTATTACCTCCCCTGCAGCGATCTTGTTTATTGTGGCTTCATCGAGGATGCATATCTCATTCTTTGTATTACCATCCATGCTAATCATCCTCGCTCGTTCTCGCTTTTTTCTTAAGTTCATTGAGTGCATTCAATGCATCCAGTGGTGTCATTCCATTGACATCCATGTTGTTCAGTTCATCCACAACAGGATGACTTCTGGCGGTGTCTTTTGCATCATCAGAATCAAACAGTATCAACTGTGTATATCTGGCACTGGTCTTACCTTTCGCCCTTTTCCCGCTACTTCTGGCCTGGTCACCGACCATCACACTCTCGTTCTCAATATCATGCAAGATCTCATTCGCCCTCTGCGTCACTTTATGTGGAACCCCTGCCAGCCGTGCCACATGGATACCATAACTCCTGTCGGTAGCACCCGGCATGATCTTTCGCAGGAACACAAGTTCATGTCCCTCTTCCTTTACTGCAATATGATAGTTCCTGACACGCTTGAGGGAATTTGCAAGGTCTGTAAGCTGGTGGTAATGTGTCGCGAAAAGCGACCGAACCCCGACCCGCCCTTTATTGTGTATGTACTCAACAACCGCCTTAGCAATGCTGTACCCGTCATAGGTACTCGTACCGCGGCCAATTTCGTCAAGGAGTACAAGGCTTTGTGGGGTTGCGTTGTTCAGTATGTTGGCAAGTTCTATCATCTCAACCATGAACGTGCTCTGCCCGCTTGCAAGGTCGTCAAAGGCGCCGATCCTTGTAAAAACCCTATCAGCGATCCCGATGTATGCATGGGATGCAGGAACAAAGGAACCTGCCTGTGCCATGATGACGATAAGTGCTATCTGGCGCATGTATGTGGATTTACCTGCCATGTTCGGTCCGGTTATCAGCATGAACTGGTTATCCGTGCAGTCCATTTCAGTATCATTCGGAACAAAACCGCCCGGAACCGAGTTTTCCACAACAGCATGCCGTCCGTCCCTGATAAGTATCCTGCAATCGTTGCCAATACCCGGTCGCGTGTAATTGTTATTTGCTGCCATTTCGGCAAGGTTTGCGATCACATCAAGTTCCCCCACAAGGGCTGCAGTCTGCTGGAGCTCTTTTGAGTGTGTTGCAACAATGGAATTGATCTCTGTGAGCAGTTCGTATTCAAGAGCCATCATTTTCTCATCTGCAGAAAGTATCATTCCCTCCCGTTCCTTGAGTTCTGGCGTGTAGAACCGCTCAGCATTGGCAAGGCTCTGCTTCCTGATATAATCATCAGGAGCTTGTGCTGCATTTAATTTCGTGATCTCGATATAGTATCCGAACACTCGATTGTACCCAACTTTGAGAGATTTGATGCCTGTCCGCTCACGCTCTTTTTGTTGGAATGCGGCAATCCATTGTTTGCCGTTTCTTCCCATACCCTTAAGTTCGTCCAGTTTTTCGTTGTAGTCAGACTTTATCATCCCGCCTTCCCTTACAGTTACCGGAGGCTCATCCACGACCCCTTGCTCAATAAGGTCGGTGAGTTCTTTGAGTTCGGTGAAATCAAGAAGTCCATTGCGGATGTCGTTCAACATTTCCGATTCAATTCCATTGCTTAAGGAATCTATGATTGTAGGTACAACTTCCAGAGAACTTTTCAGGGCTACAAGATCACGGGCATTTGAATTACCGTACACGATACGCCCGATGAGCCGCTCAATATCACGAACGTATGAAAGGTTTGACCGCAGGTCAAATCGAAGCAATGTGTTTTTTTTCATTTCCTCGACAGCATCAAGCCTGCTATTGATATCCTTTACAGATATGAGCGGTTTGAGTAACCATTTCTGGAGGAGCCTGCTGCCCATTGGGGTCTTTGTTTGATCCAGCATCCGCAAAAGCGAGGTATCATTTGCCTCACCGCGAACGTTCTTTGTGATCTCAAGATTACGCAGTGTGATTGAGTCCAGTATCATGAACTCTGATCCCGAATATGTTTTGAGGGTGTGGATATGTCCAAGTTCCCTCATCTGCGTGGCGAGGGCATATTGAAGTGCTGCGCCGGCAGATGATATGGCACAGGGCATTTGTTCACACCCCATACCTTCAAGCGTGGAAACCTTGAAATGCTCTTGCAATCGTTTTTTTGAGTCTTCAACCTCAAATGCATCGACATCGAATTCGTGGACTATTATTTTAAGTTCCCGTAGCCGCTCGACGATTCCCTCGACTCCGAACAGTGCAGGCGGCATGATACACTCGGAAGGTCGCATTCGTGCGGCTTCGCTTGCTATCATGTCAAACGGCGCGCCGTCTTTGAACTGGGTTGTAAGAAACTCTCCTGTTGAAACATCTAAAAACGAAACCCCGAATTCCGCTCCGCTCGTTTTTCCAGAGATTACCATAAGATAATTGTTGCCAGAGTCAGAAAACATCGATGAATCAATGGCAGTACCAGGTGTAACTACTCTCACAACTCCTCTTTTTACAACACCTTTGGCTTTTTTTGGATCTTCAAGTTGCTCACAGATGGCGACCTTGTACCCTTTCTTGATAAGGCGCGGCAGGTAGTTGTCAATTGCATGATACGGTATCCCTGCAAGCGGCATATTTTCGCCGTCTTTCCCCTTGCCGCGTGTTGTAAGTGTGATCTCAAGTTCATGTGCGATGGTCTTTGCATCCTCGCCGAACGATTCGTAAAAATCACCCATTCTGAAAAATATCAGCGCATCTCTGTGCTGTTTTTTCGCGTCGTAATATTGCTGCATCGCAGGGGTAAGTTTGTTCATTTTGTGGTACCTGGGGGTTTGTTGGTTCTGTCTGGTATTGTAGGGTTTTATGGTATATGGGTATTATTGTGTTTTGGTATTTGTTTGGCGTGTGTTGAATCCGATTTAACCATTCCGCCGCAGGCGGCGTATTCCATAATGAATCAATTGATGAGTGCATACGATTGGTTTGTATCTGTTTTTGTATACTCCAGATATCCAATATGATGTCGAAATTTTACATTATATGTATAAACTGATATACAAATAAAGATAAGGACAGATCATGAACAAAGAATTACCCGTTGAAATCATAAGAAGCCATAAGCGTAAAAAGACAGTGCAGGCGAAAATAGTAGACGATAAACTGCATGTTTATCTTCCGGAAGGGCTGAGCAAAAAGAGAGAATCTGAACTGATTGAGAAGATGGTGGCAAAGGTTGAGAAAAAACGCCTCAAAAAAGAACTCATCAATGGTGAGGATTACCTAAATACATGCTTCAATGAGTTCAACAGGAAACATTTCAATGGGGAACTGGAACTTACATCTATCAAATATGTGACTAACCAGAACGCATGCAATGGCAGTTGTACGCCTGCAAAAGGAACGATCCGCATCTCCCACAGGCTGGCAGATATGCCTAAATGGGTGCTGGACTATCTAATCATGCATGAGATGGCGCATCTGTTGTATCCCGACCATTCCAAAAGGTTCTGGGATAAGGTCAATGAATATCAATATACTGAACGCGCGAGGGGGTTTTTGATATGCAAGGGGATGGAAAAGGGGGATTGAGGGCTTGGTTTAATTGTGGCTTTAATTTATAAGATCATTAAATGATAAATTAAAAACAGCAATAATTTCACTGCCACTTTTTTAAAAATCACTAAACTGTATAAATTTGATTTGCAAGATATAGTTATATATAATAATATAAAATATGGTGTATAAATGATAGAGAATGCATTTGAATACATTAATGATAATTTAGTATTGCCAATCGTATTAATTACATTTTTATTATTAACATACATAGAATATAATTTTGTCAGAAAAGATCCTGACATGGTGAAAGCGAAAATTTTTTTAAAGTATAATACATTTAAAAAGGCATTCTTACTACTGGTATTTTTTTCTTTTGCATTACTTCTTCATGTCTTCCTTATTTTTTATCCTCATTTTTTGGATATCATTATCTCGTACAGTCCTTCATTCATATATGAAGTACAACGGATATTAGGGTTGATCTTAGTTCTAATTCTGATTTATTTTGTGGCTTTAATTTATAAGGTCATTAAATGATCAAGATCAAATGTGCAAAATTATATGGCAAGAATTATGTGGTAATCCTTGTAGAGAGATAGTTTGCGAGAAAATAACTGGAAAAGTAGAATTACTTTTTTTCACCCTTCTCTATTCGAATAGCGCGCATCGTTTCCCTGTGAAGTGTAACAATAAGGTCACTGAGCACCCCGAAAATGAACATCTGGAATCCGGAGATGATGAGCAATGCCGTTAACATCGTCAGAGGTATGCGGGTTATGCCATGCATCCATTCATTCACGACAAACAATCCAATGCCAGAACCGATGATAATGAGTATGCCACCGATAATTCCAAAATAGAAAAGCGGATTGTGCATCTTTGCCAGTTTGTATATTGTCATTCCGATCTTAAAACCATCCTTCATTGGGTTTAATTTAGTTTCAGCCTTTGAATGCCTTGCCAGATATGTAATAGGTACTTCAATGGTCTTTAAATCTTTTTTGATACACTCGACTGTGATCTCAGTTTCGATCTCGAATCCCATCTTGTTTAGTTCAAGGGATCTTACGGCATCACGTGTGAATGCCCTGTATCCTGTAAGGATATCATTTAACCATTCGCCGTATGCGAGCCCGAATATCTTATTGAGGATACGGTTCCCAAAAAGGTTCAGGCGTGTGAATGCAGTAGGTTCATAATTTGCGAACCTGTTGCCCATAACATGGTCTGCATCACCATTTCGCACAGGCCCAAGCACTTCATGTACATCACTCGCAAGATATGTTCCATCACCATCGATCATTACTATATAATCGCTATCAATGATGCTGAACGCTTCCTGAAGAGCCTGTCCTTTACCCTTACCGCTCTGGACAACAACTTTTGCACCCTGTGCTTCTGCCAATTTGTGAGTCTTATCGGTGCTGTGCCCATCGATGACCAGGATATTGTCAAAACCCTCTGACTTAAAATCCTTTATTAACTGCTCGATAGTTGCAGCCTCGTTAAGGGTCGGTATCAAAATACAGATATCTTCATTTGGCAAGATATATCTTCCTTTTGTGGTAAATTAAAATATATAGGTACTATGCCGCTAAGGGCACAATCTGTGAGTAAATCCCGCTATATTCGAATTAACTCGCACTATATATTTATAAAAAATATAGTGCAAGAAATAAACTCTTTTGCTTATAAAAGTCCCATGCTGTCAAGTTGTTGTCTTACGACCTCGACTCCCTGGTCGCAATCAATCGGGGATTTGCCACCTGTGACAACCAGTTTTCCGGAACTGAAAATAAGTACGACCACCTTTGGTTCAGCGATACGGTAAACAAGTCCCGGGAACTGTTCAGGCTCGTACTCTATATTCTCAAGACCAAGTCCTATTGCAATTGCATTGAGGTTCAATACTGCATGAAGATCTGCGGATGCTACGATGTTCTGTACTGTTATTTCAGGATCATCAAGAGTTTCCTGGCCAATTCCATTGAGTTTCTTCCCCAGATTTCCTATAACCGTATGTACGTCCGCAACATTCTTTGCACCGGTACAGACCACTTTGCCGGATGTAAAAATAAGGAATGCTGCCTTTGGTTCAGTGACTCTGTATACAAGTCCGGGGAATTTCTGCTTGTTATATTCTGCGCCTTCAAATTCAGATTCGATCTTTATAAGATCAAACTCTTCTGCAAGTTTGGTAGACGCGACCACATTTTCGATCTTTATATTATATTCTGCCATTGTCATTGTTAATCCTCAGTAATTAAATTAATGTGTTATATTAATGCTATTTAAAGTAAAGGTTATATTCACAATTCCTTATATATACTTATACCCACAATCTTATATATAAATTTAAAACATTCATTAAAAGCACATAATTTTTTAATATTGGTTCAGTATTTAAACATATATTTGTATTTATCAGATTAATTTGGTTAATAGAGGGATGAATTTTGGAAAAAACTAATGTCGTAGTTTCTAATGACCGTATGCAACGTCTTGCGCCGGGCATTGTCTTCTTGATAGGAATAATGAATATAATCTTATCTTCGGTTTTTGCCCAATCCGGATATAATTTTGCAATATTTATTGGCTTGATGATCTTAACTGGTGTATCAGTGCCTTTTATCAGGATGCTAAATGTCCGCTCATACAAGGTTATAGCTTACATTTTTATTGGTTTTGCAGCATACTGGGTAGTAGGTACTGCTTACAATGATCCGAATATGTTCGGGCAATTCTTACCAGTAGTAATTTTTGCACTTGCAAATGCTATAGCAATATTAATTTCTATCGTGGACGGGCGTGATAGTGGCTATATCTACAGCAGTATGGGATTTACGGTTGTAATTTACAATATCTTAATCCAGGGGAATTTAGATTATGTTGGCGGGAAACCCGACATGTTGCTCCTTGTAGCCGTATTCTGGACACTAATACCAATGCTATGGTGTTATTCACTCTCCGAGATCACATCGAGATTGACATTCAATGCCAAGAAACGCTTTTTTTCAACAGTAGTAACCGGAATATCTGTACTTCCAATATACCTGCTGCTTGGGCTTGTCATCATTAAAAGTCAGGGAACACGTATATTTAATATTCCTTCTATTTCATCAATTGGCCAGTTCTTTTCCTCAAATCCACAGATCATTGAGATACTCATTGGTGCAAGCTGGTTCTATATGCTCGCACATACGATTGCAGTATTAATTGCATTTCTCTCAAATGAGTTGGTATTACATGCTTTCAATATCAAGAAGGCGATCAATGACGAGGATGAGATCATCTACATTTTAGAGAAAAAAGCAGTGGAACAAAAGATCGAGACAGAAGATCCTTACAAGAACATAATCAAAGAGATGAAAACGTTCAAAAGGGAATTTGGTGCTGGCAAGATCAACCGCCTTGTAGCGACCCAGACGCTTGGAAAGATACGAAATGAAATGGATTTATTGGTTGCAAAATACGATCACGGTTCAAAAGAATCGGCAGAAAAACTGCTGATGGATATTGAAAAAGAGATTGAGTTTGCGTTCAGGTAGTGATAATAAGTGAAATTGACCACTGAAGATTATATTCACATACTTGAGACATGTGAGATAAAAGGACATGATGAGGCGATCCTCAGGATACTTCGTTACATCGAGCTTGGATATCCTGTAATGCTTTATGGCCCACCCGGAAATGGTAAGACCACGATCGCTGAGCATATACTGTCCTACATAGGCGGAGATGAGTCAAGTTTCCTGAAGATCGAAGCCACAGAAGGGATGAGCGAATACCAGGTCATAGGGGGTTTTCACCCTCTGGCAATGTCTGGCAATGCAGAACTTGCAAAGGAGTTCATGTACAAGGACGGGATTGTGACAAGAGCAATAGAATCAGGGAAGAACCTGCTGATCGATGAATTCATCCGCGCTCCAAGTTCGGCATATTCAGGATTATTCTTACTGCTTTCAAGAGATACGCTGCCTCTTGAGTATAAGGAGACCGTTATCAAAAAGCCAGAGGGCTGGGTACTGATATCCACTGCTAATTTTGGTGATGAGGGTACATTTAAGTTGAGTAACGCACTCAAGCGACGTTTTGTTCCTATAAATGTAGGATATGTCTCAAGTGCAACTGAAAAAACGGTCATATCTAATATCACACCTGATCTTGACCCGGAAGTTGAGAATGCGATAATACTTTTTGCAAGCGAGACCCGTTCTTTGTGGAGAAGGGACCGCAGTATCCCGCAGGGACTTTCCACAGACGGGGTTATCAAGATGGCACGGTACTGTGAACTTGCCATGTCCCAGGGGTTTGATGCTAAAAGTGTATTTGTTGACGCGGCATTTCATCAGGGCACCATTATAGCTGACGAGACAGATCCGCATTCTGTCCGGCTTGTCCATGAATTAGCACTAAAGATAGCAGAAGATATGTGATATGTCAGATATTATTGCTTCTCTTGATGGACTTGCGTCCATGTGTCATGAATATCCTTCCGATCCGCACAACACAGAACTTTATGGCAGGATCGTGTCGATGTGCAGTGAGCTGGCGTATCAATATCTCAGGACAGATTACTATATACCCCCAACAGTTGGTCGTATGGTATATCGCAAGTATGGCGATGGAGGAAATATCCATATCAACAGGACGGTGCAGGAGATATGCAGCAAAGGGCGTAGTATGGATGCCATTGTATCGAGGCAACGTGTCAAAGATGTCAGGCTGAATAATTTTGCACTTGTGATCGATAGGAGCGATGCAATCACGGCAAAGGCCTCAGGTCGCAAGATCGGTACGCATATTGGCGGATCAAAGAACCCTGAGATACTGGAAAAAATTGCTGCTATGTCCATTATGGAAAGTATCAAAAAAACATCTGATGTCATCGATATAGTCACGTATGGCAATGATGTTAAAGGTCCTTTCAATGAACAGCAGTACACATACAGGGAGATGTTACTGGATAAAGGGGCAGGGGCAAATCGTCTTGATCTTGCACTTGCAAGACTTCTGCAAATACATTGGGATCGGAAACATGGTATAAAACATTTAATCATATTGACAGGCGGAATACCGGAAACCGGGCGCATGAACCTGCTTGACGACATTGAAGTTCAGGAATCTGTTTTGCAATATCTGAATCAAATGCAAAAACGAGGAGTTCGAATTCTTTATCTTCCCGTGATAGTGGATGAGACTTTCGCAAATAAGCGTGTAGGTTCGCACAGTCCCAGAAGTTTTGCGCAAAAAATAGCACGTATTGGGATTCCTACCGCAGAGTTGGGGGATTTGCAAACACTTCCTGATATACTCAGGGATGGATTCAAGCAGATGCTCTCATGCAGGATGCATGTGGCATTGTTTGAGTGAGAATTTGCAAAAACTACGAATAAAAAGTAAATCTTGCGATTTAAAAATTAGAATTGGGTTAACTGACAGGATGGGTATTTCGATCAGTTAACCCTCATTTTCTGCTTTTTTCAATATGTTATTGAAGTACATCAGTTAGTCTGATACACAACAATACATATTATTAAATTAAAGTATATATATTTTATTATACTGTTTGTTTGTATATAACGAATAACGTTCTTACGATAAAATCAATTTTCGAGAGTCTTCAACCCATCGATGATCGCATCATATTTCTTGCATACCCTCTCGATCAGGTCACTGTCAAGGTTCTTATGTGTTGGAACAAGAATCTCCGCATTTTTCCCAACTTCAACACCCACACTCGATGTTTCGTAATCAGGTGCTATCAGCACGCCGTTTGCAGACACACCGATACGTAAGTCATTGATGATCCTTGCGATCATATCGGTTGCAGGCTGAACCCGCTTGCTTATGGAAAGTGCCTTTGATGCATACCTTTCCTTTAATTCTTCCAGACGTTCGATACAATCCTGCGCTTTAATTTTATCGTATACGCCTTCGAGAGCCTTGATCGAATCGATCAGATCATCGAATGTCGTAGAACCGACCTCTATTATCTCACCATCATAATACTTGCTAACACGCTCTGCGTATCCTTTAGAAATAATCATCTTGTGCACATCTGCAAGTTCATCGATCTCTTCTTCTGTCGGGTCATAGGCTTTAATGACCTTGTACTCATCGATCCCGCACATATCCATCAGGGATTCATACATAGGAGTAACTGCCACAACCTCCCTGCCAAGCCATTGATCAAGTCCACTCTGTCCGCTTTGATCACGCGAAAGTTCAAGGATCTTTTTCTTTATAGATTCAGGGTCATTGGACTCAAGTTCGAAATAATCGGCAAACATCGGTGTTGTCTGAAGTAATTTTGTTCTGCCATGCGCAATAGCCGTGATGAACCCGCGTTCCTTCAACTCCCGTATATGTTCGTATGCCGCATTGCCGCGCATATCGATCAGATCGGATTGTATCACAGGTTGGTGGTATGCGATCATCGAAAGTGTCCGCAGCATCGGGGCACCGACTTCTTTTGGTGCGAGCGGGCGCACAAGGTCTGTATATTTCGGTTTGACCTGCATAACATACCTGTCACCAAGATCGATGATCTCAAGTCCGCACTCGCGTTCTTTATACTCCTTAATAAGCAATTGAACTATAGGATCTACCTTTTGTTTTGGTTTATCGATGATCTTTGCAAGTGTCTGGATATCCAATGCCCTGCCTGCAGCAAAAAATGAAGCTTCGATGGTTTCTTTATCGCTCATTTATGTATTACCTATATCAACATCATCAAACGTACTGCCGCCTGGATGGATGTACAGTTCCCCAAACAACTCTTTTTGAGTAAGCATTATCTTTTTATCCGTGGCAAGGAACAGAAGTGAGATATAGTTCATCACATTTTCCGACCTGTCTTCGTTCATAAGTTCTGAAAAAGGAACACATGTCCTATCCTTGAATGCATCAAGAAGTTGGTCTCCCAGAAGCATAACTCGCTCTATGATATTTTCCTCATGCGCGATACCCAAGACCTCGTCGGTTGTAGCGGCATCCATTTCTATTATCTTGCGGATACGCACTCTCTCCTTACGCTTGAATTCTACATTCTCCGCCCTTTTGAGTTCATTGATAAGTTCCTGCAAAGTAACAGGTCTGGTCGCAATACGCCTTATAGGAAATTTTGGGACAGGATAATCTTCCACATCATAGAAATCCATTCCATCATCGAATCCGAAATCATTCTCATCCTCTTCTTCCACAACAATACCTGTAGATTTCATGCGAAGCAGGATCGCTGCATACAGGAGTGTCCTGCCGGATATTCGTAGGTCCATGATCTTCATATCTTCGATCTGTGCAAGGAACTTGTCTGTAATATCTACAATATCGATATCCCATGGGTTGATATCATCATTTTTCACAAGGTTTAGCAAGATCTCTACCGGTTCATTGAGAACATCATCGGAAAGATCAAGATGCGATCCATCAACTCCTAGTGAGCGCAGGGTTTCAATAAAATCGGGATCAAGTGCATTTGCAGATGGCATTGGGATTATATTTCCAAATATGTCATGTGATGTCTGGCTTATTTTCATAACTTCCATACTTTCGATCATTTCCATATTTTTACCGCCCACATTCTTTAACTTCAATCTTTAATTAATCTTCAATCTAAACATTGCTCAATACAGTTTCACACCCGTTATACTTGTGATATTATTCTCCTGCATTGCGACCCCTATTGTTCGCTCCGCAGCTTCTATCATTGGTTTTCGAAGGGATACGACAATAAACTGCGCGTTCTCCTTTGACGACTTCACACGCTTTGCCACCCTTTCGGCATTCGAACCGTCAAGGAACATATCGATCTCATCAAATGCATAGAATGGTGCAGGTCGATACTGCTGGATCGCAAACACAAACGCAAGTGCTGTCAAACTCTTCTCTCCACCTGACATTGCTTCGAGACGTTGCAGTGTTTTATCCTTTGGTTGTGCTTTCAGTGTCATGCCGCCTGCGAATGGATCATCATAATCATCCAGTACAAGTGTGCCTGTGCCATCTGATAGTTCATTAAAAATGACCTTGAAGTGATCGTTTATACCATCGAAAGATTCCATGAATACATCTTTTTTGAGTTTTTCATATTGCTCGATACGCTCAAGTATCTGCTTTCGTTCACTTACAAGGGTATCCCGCTTTGACGTGAGATCGTTAAGTCTGATCTCAACCTCATCATATTCATCGATCGCACGCATATTGACAGGTTCCAGACGTTCCATAGCGCGTTCAATGGATTCTATCCTTGTGCGCACAGTTTCATAGTTAGGTACCTCTTCACTTTCCTCAATGCCGCGCCTTTCAAGTTCCTCTGTAAGTTCCGTGATCTGCTCCAGCAGTGCGCCATGTGTCGCATCAAGTACGATCATGTGCCTGCTTGCGTCATCGAATTTCAATTTAATGGAATCAAACAGTGTCCTGGTGGCACCATGTTCAGCCTGCTTGCGAATACGCTCCTGTTGAAGTTCCTTGAGTTCTTCTGC
The DNA here is from genome assembly GCA_019429165.1 of Methanosarcinaceae archaeon. Lineage (GTDB taxonomy): Archaea > Halobacteriota > Methanosarcinia > Methanosarcinales > Methanosarcinaceae > Methanovorans. The sequence continues at coordinate 16,188 of JAHYJJ010000017.1, forward strand.
AAGTTCCTGCTCACGTTCCTGTTTCTTGATAAGCGATTCTTCAAGTTGTGCAATCTTTTCTTTAAGAGAAGCAACCCGTCCCTTATGCGTGGATTTCTTCTCATCCATTTCCTTGATAAGTTCGCGGTTTTCTTCCATCCGTTTAGTTGCATATTCATGATCAAGGTTCAATGCATTGATCTGGGATTCAATATCACGCACGCGCACGTCAAGGTGTCTGATCTCATCATCAATGGTCTCAGCCTGTGCATTGAGTTCAGGCACTTTGGAATCTGCCAATTTCTCATCAAGCACGGCGATCTTTTCATTAAGCGTCTTGCTGATCTCGTCCTTTTCATCCTTCTGGATAACAACCAGGTCCATCTCCTCACGAAGTTTGATCCGCGATTCCTCGATCTCGGCACGTTCAGCGTTCTTTGCATCCACAAGTTTGGCAAGCCTTTCTCCGCGCCCCTTGATCTCATCAACTTGCATCTCTTTTTTGGATATGTTCTTCTCACACTCGGCGATCTCCCGATTGATCTCAGAGATATGCCCCTCAACACCATCCAGTTTCTTAATTGCAGAACTGCGCCTCGAATCAAATTCTGTCACAAGTTCTGCGATCTTTGTAAGTTTATCTTTCTCTGCTGCAGCAAATGAAAGAGTTGAACGCCCTTTTGATCCACCTGTCATAGCACCGCTTTTTTCGACAACATCCCCGTCAAGAGTGACCATCCGAATGCCGCCCATTAGTTTTCTTGCATTGGTCAGATCGTCAACGATCAGCGTGTCCCTGAATACGTACCAGAATGCCGCTTCAAAACGAATATCAAAATCAATAAGATCGATCGCATACCCGATTACGCCTTCCCTGCTTGACAGGTCTTTGTAAGGTCTGCGTGAGTCCATTTTGTTTAGTGGTAAGAATGTGGCACTGCCTCCACGTTGCTGTTTCAGGAATGTGATGGCACGTGATGCATCTTCATCAGTCTCAACAACAAGTGCCTGCATTCTCCCGCCTGCCGCAATTCCAAGTGCAGTCGCATATTTTTCGTCAACACTGCCAAGTTCTGCAATGGTACCATAGATGCCTGGCAGACCATGTCTCTTTTTCTCGTTAAGGACCATCTCCACAGCCCTCGAATAACCGCTATTGTCCTCAGTTGCACGCACACGGGCATCCAGAACTGCATATTCCTGCTGATACTTGCGAAGCGACACTTCAAGGTCTTGTATAACGCCTTTTATCTGGGAACGATTGCTTTCAAGGTCATCGATATCCTTTGTAAGTGAATTGATATTCTCGGTCAGTTTTTCAATATCATATTCTGCAGATTTTGTATCGCTATCGGAAGACTCTACATTTCCTTTTGCGTCCTCTATCTCATTTTCAATATCCCTGATCTCAGCCGATTTGCGCCTTAGCGAATCAAGCAGCCGGTCTTCCTGACGCATCAGTTCGTTCTTATTATTCTTAGTAGTCTCAAGTTCAGTTCTGAGTGTGGTAAGTTCGTCACGTGTCTGTGCGAATTTCTCATCCACATCAGCGATCTTGCTCTGCAATATCATACGCTGGGTCTTGCGGTCACTAATCTCTGCAATAATGCCGTCCTTGCGCAGTTTTTCCTCATTGATCTTTGTATCAAGTCCTTCGGTCTTGCTCTTGATCTCATCGAT
>JAHYJJ010000018.1:0-17805 GCA_019429165.1 Methanosarcinaceae archaeon
TGTCCTGTGAGCTTCACACATTCCATTACTGATAATGCATGTCACAGTAGGGTCACTCCGAATGGAGAGAGTGGTATTTCTGCAATTCAAGATATGACTTTCTTGTCACAACGCCGCCAGGCGGCATATCCCGCCATTACCAATAAATATATCGTATTTTCGCATTTAATCTAGAAAATGCTTATTTCATTCGCATTAACTTGGACTCGATTATTTTATACATATATACTGGAACAAAGTGAATTGTCTTATATTATTAAGCGCCATTTTCGTTGAAGATTAATTTTTCAAATTATACATTACAATCAATCCGAATGATACAAATATTTCCCGGGGGTCAGTGGACCAGGAACGCGCCTCCTGCGGCGTTTGTATCGGTCATAGATTCCAAAAAAAAATATTTACGCCCTATATTTCACTACATATTCAAAAATAATAAAAATATTTACTATTCAAATAAATAAATACATCTTTAGTATCATCATTCCCAAACCCCTGTCAATTTCCCCTCAAGAGCCATTTTGCCAAGTATTTGTTTAACATCCCTGCCAATTTTTGAAGGCACCACATCCGCATACGGAGTATCCGGCAAGGGTGTCAGATAGTGCGCACGCACACTGCCGCTTTTTTTATTGATAAATTTGATGAGTTTCAAACTATCCTGCTGGTCTTCTTCAGTTTCATCAGGGTAGCCGAAGATGAAATCAACATTCGGAGATATTTTGTGACTTGTACATCTCTCAACTGCAACTATTACATCATCGACTGTGTGTCCTCTCCACATTGATTTTAACATTCGATCGCTGCCGGACTGTGCACCAAGGCTGAGTGTTTCATTGGTGCAGTACCGGACTATCATTTCCAGAACCTCATCAGTAACGAATTCAGGTCGCACTTCAGACGGGAACGTGCCAAAATAGATGTTCTTACCTTCTATTTTGTGAAGTGTAGAGAGTAGTTTTTCAACTTTATCAAAACGAGGATGTATTCCATCGCCACCATACGCAAAAGCATTCGAAGACGTAAACCGAAGGTCATCGTAATGTTTTGTACACTTTACGATCGAATCGATACTCCTGTGCCGCACCTTCTTTCCAAAAAGTCGCGGAGTCTGACAGTATTTGCAATTCCACGGGCATCCCCTGCTAATTTCCATTGGTGAGAGTAGTGTTTTGTAATCAAAACATGGGTAGTTGTTCAGGTCAACGTGGTCACGTTTGCCGGTCTGCACCATCTTTCCTTGCGGGTCTTTGAATGCGATTCCCTTGACCAGACTAATATCCTCTCCCGATTCGAGAGTTCTTAATAGATGCGGGAGTGTTTCTTCACCCTCTCCGATCACCACGTAATCAAAATACTTGAGTGTCTCCTCTGGCGCGCCAGACGGATGCGGCCCTCCTGCTATGTATATAGAATCCGTGGTTGAGTTGCTGACTTCCTGAAAAACAAATGCTGCCTGTTTTGTGACGAAACTGTACAGCATGATCCCGTCTTTTGGTTCTTTAACAATGGATGCTTGCGGAACCAGTGGTGCAAGTGCAGCAAGGCTGTACGAGTTTTTCTTGTTCAATCGAAAATAGGTATCCATGTAGTCTCCTGTCGTGAATATCTGTTTGTTCCATTCATCCATTACTTTACTGTATGATCGTGAACGGAACAAGTGTGAAACAAAGCAATCCTAGGACGAATGTAAGTACTCCGATCGCCATCCGGGTGTTGTCAAGTTTTATATCGTCATTGAGTGGTGTAGGATGTCCTGCTGCTGCAAAAAGTGACAGGAATAGTGCCCAGAATACCCAGATGAATCCATTCTGTTTCATTACAAAGGTCACATATATGCCGAGCATTAGTAATACATAGGGCATAATCGAGGAAACATATTTCGCTTTTTCACCCATCATCGCACGGAGAACATGACCGCCATCAAGTTGTCCTGATGGCAGTAGATTCAAAAGGGTGACAAGCATTCCAACCCATCCTGCAAATGCAACCGGATGGATGAATTCGCCAACCGAACCTACGAGGTTTACGAGCATCTCGAAAAGGAGTGGATTCTGTAATTCCATCATAAGCATATCCTGCGGGGGTACCACTGCCGGAAGGTTGAGGCCTATTATTGTAACAAAGATCGATGCGACAAGCCCGATAAGCGGACCTGTGACACCCACATCGAACAACGCTTTCCTGCTCGGTATCGGACCCCTGTGTTTGATGATCGCTCCCATTGTCCCGATAAATGTTGGGAATGGTATGAAATATGGGAGTGAGGTGCGCATTCCGTGCATCCTTGCTGCAATGTAGTGCCCCATCTCATGAGAACCAAGAACAGTCATGATGGCGAGCGTAAAAGGTAAACCCTGTGTGAATTGTGATGGGTTACTGGCAAGATCGACACCAAACATTGTTGCACCTGCAATCATAGTGGTAAAGATCGTAACGATCGCAAGCACGGCATTGATCCACACACGTTCTGGTTTTTCGAAAACAGGGGATGCGATTAGTATGTGTTCACCAAGTTCGTATTTGATCGTGAATTGGTATCCAAGTTCTGCAAATGGTATCCATAACTTATGGTATATTTCTTTCAGGTCTTCATTTGGTACACCGTAAAAAAACAATGTTCCCTCATCTGATGCCACATCGTATATGCGGAAAACGGTTTCGATCTGGTCGTACAACTCCTCAAACTTTTCATCTGACAGTTCAATTTCGTCCGTATCAGTAGGTGTTGCACCATCTGGCACTTTTTCTGATAGACCTTTTTTTATATCGTGTGGCATTGTTATTTTAATCCAATTTGTGGCATTCATCTATGATTTCGACATATCCGTTCTGGCTGTCTATCTTCACCATTACATTATCTTCAAGCACTTCATAGGGGTCGGTTTCCATTCTGTCTACAAGCGGAATGTTGGATATGATCGCACCGACAGCCACGATGGGCTCGGATTCTATATTTATCATTGCAGATGGTGCGACACCGTTCTTGCTCAACTGGTATAGTACATAAGAACCAACGGTCGAACCTTTTCCGTGTGGAAATACAAGCACCCGGTTCTTTATTGATTTACCATAAAGGTCATGTTCGCGTTCGACAACGATTCCTGTCTCTGGGTTAACATTGCCAAGGAATGAGATGGCATCATGAGATATGAGCACTCTGCCCTGTGCAACACCTCTTGAGATACTGCGGCACTTAATCTTTGTTCCCATTTGCATCACGTTCCTGTTCCTTTCAGTGCTTCTTTGATGCAGTCTTCAATACTGCCGAACCTTGCAGGAACTTTGCACATGCTTGGTACATAGGACAATGCTTTGCCTGAGTTTACCATCATGAATTTGTAATTCTCGCTGGCCGGGGACACAACCATGCATGTGTCACATACCACAAGTGCGCCGCTTTTTTCGATCTTGTCAACGAACTGAGGGTATCGTTGTGCCACTTCGCGCGATGTGCATACCCATACATCCTTCTCAACCAGTTTACCATCAAGCAGCCGTGCGATATGTGCTAATTCATCAGCCGAGCAGTGCGGGCATCCGAAAGCGACCATGTCGACATCGGTTCCTGATGTGTTGTCAGGTATTTTCTCGTAAACCTCGCGTATCTGGCTTTCTTCGATTATTATTTTCTCATTGGTTATCCTGTACTTCATCTTACGTGCATCGGGTGTGACGCCGTCCACGTGATAGAGGGCAACGGCACCAGATGCGGCCATTGCGGCACCGAGTGCTTTTAGTTCATCTCCTTCGGGCTCGTTTTGGAGGAAGAACAACGGAACCCTGCTGCCTACAATTTTGCCTGCAATGTAGCCGAGTGCAGCGTAATCCGCACCTGAAAGTTCGCATTCGACAGTTACGGAGATGGTAGGTTCGCGGTTCTCATCCAGATGATAGCCGAAGTTTGCGGTCTTTCCTATAAGTGCGGCTGATAGTGCGGATGGTCCGCCTTCCCTGTTCGTGCGTGCGCCGAGAACTGAGTTTGCATAGGATACTGCTGAGGATTCACTCCATGCGACATGATCGCCGTAGACGAGTGTGAAATTGTCAAGATAGTAAGGTGTGCATGTGCATTTTGAGGTCACGCCAAGTTTTTCGTATGCTTTGATGATCTCTTGCTGTTTTTGTGCGAACTGTGGGGATATTCTCATCTCATCCCAGAGTTGCAGGTCCATTCCGGCAGGATTTAGGATCGATGGCACTTTGACCTTTCCTTCAAGGTCTGATATCCATTCAAGTCCGGCATCGCCTATGGTTTTGTAGGATACGCCTGCGATCTGTGCGCTTTTTATGGGAATGAGGCGGTCTGCACCGTAGATGTCACCGAGTGCGACCAGTATCTCGATTGCTTTTTGCAGTGTTTCCCCGTCTTCACCGCCCAGTGTCCGCTCTTCTTCTTTTGTGAGGTGCATGTGAAATGCTCACTCCTGTGGCATCTTCGCACGTTCGAAGTCTTCGACGTTTGCAAGTACCTTGGTGGCATCGATACCGACTTTTGTGGAGGTGCCATCAGGTGCGCCTCTCGGGTCAAGTGAACTTCCGCGTACGCCTGGGATTATCATGATATCTGAATCACCTTTGACACGTGTGGCAATTGCGAATTCGACGTCGTTGGGACTGAAGATGTCGATATCTTCGTCCACGACAACGACGTGTTTGAGGCTTGTGTGTGCTGCAAAGGCTGCCATGATAGCATTCTTGCCGTCGCCTTCTGTCTGTTTATCGATCTGCACGACAGCATGGAGGTAGCAGCATCCACCTTCTGTAAGGACGACATTTTTGACCGTTGTGACCTCGCCGACCGCGTTGTATATCTTTGGTTCGTACGGCACACCCATCATGAGAAGGTGTTCGGCGCCTGCCGGCAGTATTCCGTGATATATGGGGTCTTTGCGGTGCATGATCTTTGTGATATGTATGACCGGCTCTTTGCGTACATGGTCGTATGTTCCTGTGATGTCTACGAATGGTCCTTCGTCTGCGACTTTGGTTGGGTCGATGTATCCTTCAAGCACGATCTCCGCATGCGGTACTTTGATGCCGTTGTCGCACTCGAACAGTTCTACAGGACTGCCGCGAAGTGCGGCTGCGTATTCGAATTCCTTGCCAATGGGCACGCGGGTGGTTGTTGCGAATGTGATGGTGGGGTCAGCGCCAAGTACGATGGCAACTGGCAGTTTTTCACCTTTTGCGGCTGCTTTTTTGTGAAGTAGATATGTGTGCCGTGGCGGTACGAGGCGTGCAGCGAGTTTGTCTTTTCCAATGACCATGAGCCTGTGGATGGATGCGTTCATGGTGCCGTCATATTCTGATACCACTATGCCGGCTGTGATGTATGCGCTTCCGTCACGCTCGAAGTGTTTCATTATCGGGAGTGTGGTCAGGTCGATATCGGTCTCTATCACCTCTTTTGTAGGTGAATCCGATACGATCTTTATCTCACCGTCAGGCGAAACATTAGCAAGTCGCTCGATTATCCCGTCCTTTGGAACACCGAACATGGCTGCAAGTTCATCTCGTGATCCGAGCAGGTTCATGACTGCTTTTTTGCCGTCAACGTCATGGAACAGGATAGGTGCGCCTTTTTCTTTCGCAATTGCGGGCGCTTCGAATTTTGAGGATACGGGATGGGTAATTTCGATAAGTTTGCCTGTAGATCTTAGTTGGTCAATGAAGTTTCTGAAGGTCATAGTATCTTTTATAGAAAAGGTGTGAGGTGATAAATATTTGTTGTTGTTTGGGCGGTTATCATGTGAATTTGTCAAAGTGAATTTTGATGATTAGTTATACGACGTCAACTATACAACACAAGTTTTGTAGAACTTAAAACCCCTGGCCTACTGAATACGTGACCATGTTCCGATCAAGTCTCATATCAGCAGGGTCATCCTCCACATCAAAATGAGGCACACCATATTCCTCATTCATCTCGGCAACAATAGTCTCAAAATCCGACCCTGCCATCAGTTCCCTGATAAGCACAACCATAGGCCCGATCTTATTATAATCGCAAAACCACTTATGAAGAATAAGATCTACTCCCTCATGCCCCACAAAATCCCGAAACGCATCCTTGTAATACATTTCACTCTTGCAGCAGTCAAGATAATACAATTGGTGCGGTCTTTTATCAGGGTGCTCAAATCCCTCTTTCATTGCTTCGGTAAATATACCCACATCATCACTCAAACTGATATGCTTGCCATATCCTGCATGGGATTTGAGATAGATGAAGTCCTCATGTATCAGTGATCCCTGCCAGAGTTCCTGTAAATTCAGTTCATAATTGCTGCCATGAACCAGCCGGATACGTGCTTCAACATCGTTGTTATTGTGATCGAATGTTGTCCTGAACTCTTTATATCCGCGAAGGCTTCCTGTCATCTTGAAACCGATGTTCCTTAACTTGAGTCCTGCCCCCAGAAAAACACTGGAGTCAAAATAAGCATCCCAGGGGTCAGGACCTATCAGTAGAGTGGCATTGAACGTGCCGCCTTCGAATAGCATATCATATCGGGGTGTTGTCCTTTTTTCATGGTTCATGAGTGATGTCTTTTTTCTGAGTACTTATAAACTTGACGCATTGCATCGATCTCACACACATCGATCACTCTTCACTCAATTAAACTCAACCGCACGTTGATATCGTCAATATCAAAATCATTGGGGTCAAAATCCCAACCAATCCATTCGATCATATCCACATACCTTAGATCATCCGGGTCTTCAAGAACATCCAAAAGATAATGATAGCCACCAATCCCGCCGCAGTCCTCAGGCGGACAGGCACGTTTGCCTTTAACACACAAAGGATAATGCACATCAGGATAAGATGTCAGAATTTTTTCAACCAGTATATCATGTTCCCATGAATCGCCAAAATCATACATATAGGAGAATTTGTTTCCCTCCTCCAATATCAACTGGCTCAATTTAACGGTTCTTTCATCTCTCGAATTAAACGTATCATCAGAGTCAGATTCACCATAATATTCACCATCTACAAGGAACATGTGGGGATGAGAGTCACTCCATCCCATAGCAGTCTGTAGAATCAGGTGAAACTTTGACAGTGTAATGTCACCCATAACCAAAATTCTTCTCCAGATAGGCGGCTTTGAATGAGCCAGTGTCACTTTTAACAAATACACCTCAACATCATTTGTTTCTTCTTCTATTACTGCGTCCGCATACCAATTTATCATATCATCATCTTCAATTGATCTCATTGATTCACCATACGCAGATTTAATAGCATGCCTGCTGACCTCGGTGTAGAATTTGCCCATCACCGCATCAAAATCATCATTGCTGTCCCAGAATTTAGGCGTGCCCAATCGCTTAATAATGGCTGCTGGCACATCAGGAGGGGAAATGTCAACTGAAAAAGACTCAAGTTCCTTTCCGCTCCAGAAATCACCAACGGATAGTTTAGCAACGTTTCCAGCATCCCCATCATCCCCCCTTTCTGCGCCACCCATTCCTTTTGTATCCACAGAAACATCTGACAGTTTTTCCAACCCGGGCGGACTTTCAGTCACCATCGTACGACTCTTGCGAAGTGCCTCCGTAATCTCCTCCTGCGTCCGCCCCCTGAGATTAAAAAGTATAAAGGGATCTCGGTCAAACTCTTCAGCAATGATATAATATACCGCTGCAATGTGTTTACAAGGATTTGCACTATCAGGACAGGAACATCTGGTCTTGATGCTTTTAGACGAATCAGGAAACAGGGATACACCTGCTACATTGAATGCGTCCTCAATATCATGCGGCATCTCGCCTGCAAGCAGTTTTGCAGCAAAAATCGCTTTTTGTGACATTGCTTTGATCACATTGTCCCAATTCTCATCCGTGAAAGGTTGTACCTCTATTGTCACCGAGTATGGTTTCGGGACCGAGCCCTGCGCCTTTGCTTCGACCTTACCGGGCATAAGATTGAACTCAAGCACCTGCCCCTTCCTTGCATATTTCTTTCCGCGATCAAGACGGCTGCTCCAGCCAAAAGACTCAAGGATGCTCACCCAGCGTTTGGACCACCATGTGTCCCCGATGCTTCCCCTCTTGCTTTTGGCTTTGATGCCATCCTCCACTTCAATAGGAGTTGACGGGGTATAACCGCCCCAGTAATTATAATTATAGTTACTCATCAAACACCGCCTTGCGCCTCAATGTGAACATATCCCGCAGCTGTTCAGTGCTCATCTCTGTAAGCCATCCTTCACCAGTACCGATCACATTCTCTGCAAGTGCCTTTTTGCTCTCGATCATCTCATCGATCCGTTCTTCAAGAGTCCCGTCGCAGATGAACTTGTGAACCTGAACATTCTTTGTTTGCCCTATACGGAATGCCCTGTCAGTAGCCTGGTTCTCAACTGCCGGATTCCACCAGCGGTCAAAATGGAACACATGATTTGCGCGGGTAAGGTTCAAGCCCACACCTCCGGCTTTAAGCGAGAGGATGAATATCCGGGGGCCACCTTCTTCTGAAAAACGGCTGACCATCTCATCTCTCTTCTTCTGTGATACACCGCCGTGTAAAAAGAGCACTTCCTGGCCAAATTCCTCTTGTAAATGCTTCTTTAATATCTTCCCCATTTCAGCAAACTGGGTAAAAACCAGTGCAGAATCTCCCTCGGCAAGCACTTCTTCCATCATCTCTGTGATGCGGTTCAACTTGCCTGAGCGCCCCCGCAGTGCCGAACCATCGCCAAGGTACTGTGCCGGGTGATTGCATAATTGCTTTAATCTCACCAATGCCGAAAACACCATGCCTTTACGATCAATTCCCTCTGAATTTTCGATCTTGTGTAGCATGTCCTTGACAACTGCCTCATAAAGTGTTGCCTGCTCTTTTGTAATGTTGCAGTGCACTTTCGTCTCAATTTTATCAGGCAAGTCTTTTATAATCGTAGGATCGGTCTTTAGGCGCCGGAGAATGAACGGCTGAACAGTATTGCGAAGCCTTATCCCTGCCTCTTTGTCATTATATCGTTCAATCGGCAATGCAAAGTTGCGATGGAAACCATCTGCTGAGCCAAGGTAACCGGCATTTAGGAACTCCATGATTGACCACAGTTCAGACAATCGGTTCTCTACTGGCGTTCCGGTCAGAGCGACGCGATAACCTGCATCGAGTTTCCGCACTGCGAGGGATTGCTTTGTGAGCCGGTTCTTGATATTTTGCGCTTCATCAAGTGTAACAGCGTTCCATTCGACCTGTGTAAGTGTATCAATGTCCCTGTGGACGAGTCCATAGGTGCTGATCACAAGATCGTATTCTGATACCTGTGTGAGGAACTCCATCTCTTTCCTGCGATTGATGCCATGATGCACCAAAACCCGCAGGGACGGCGCAAACCGCATCGCTTCTCTGTACCAGTTTCCAACAACGGAAGTTGGACATACCATCAGGCTTGGTTTGTCTACACCATTTTTTTTATCCTGTAATAAGAGTGCAATCATTTGTATTGTCTTTCCCAGTCCCATATCGTCTGCAAGGCAAGCCCCGAGCCCATATTGCCGCATAAATGCAAGCCATGAAAATCCTTTCACCTGGTAAGGTCGTAATTCTCCCACAAATTCGTCAGGCTGCGGCAGTTCTGTAATTCCTGCATTGCCTGACAACCTGTCAAAAACCTGTGAAATCCATCCTGATGCAGAGTAACTGATCGGAAGACCGGATTGTGGATTAAATTCGGCTATACCCAACCTTACAGCTTCTGAAAGTCTCATCTCTCCGGATCTGCGGGATTTGAATAGTTTGAGGGCTGCTTTGATCTCTTCATCCCCAATTTCCATCCATTGTCCGCGAATGCGTACAAGTGGCATCTTGAGATTTGCAAGGTATTCAAATTCCTCTTCACTTATTGACTCGCCGCCAAGAGCTATCTGCCAATCATAGTCTATTATCGAATTGAAATTGAATATACTCGTGCCAGCCTTGGGGTCACCTTTTGGTTTGAGGTTCAATTTCATGCCAAGTTGCGATTTTGCGGTTCCTTTACTCCACCACGAAGGTGCAAGAACACCAAATCCGCTATCTGTTAGTAAGGGTGCAGCTTCTTTTAAGAATGTATATGCCTGCTGTGTGGTCAGATATACGGATTCGGGTCTTGCACTGTTAAGACTGTCTTCGATGGGTGGGAATAGTTGTGAGGCTTTGCCAAGGTCGGTGAGAAGTTTTTCCTGTGGGTGATCGAACTTGCGGTTTAGATATTGAAGGGTGCTGCCGGATTCGTTCCATACATATTCGGCAGGCGCAAGAAGACTTGGGTCATCCAATGCCTGAAGAAAATAATGTAATGTCCATGTATCTGATTCGACCCCTACATTTTCATCTGCAATATGACATGCATTTTCAGAGACATATTCATCTTCAATTTCATCATCTTCCATCTGCATATCGTTGTTCTGTGGTGGCTCAAGACGGAAACATGTTCTAAAGTCGGATTTTTCGATCTCGTCAATTGGGGATTTCCATGATAGCAATCCTTCGGATAAGTTTTTGAGTTTGGAAGTTGGAGCTTTTATTGGCTCTCCTGTTGCCAGAGATTTTAACCATGCTTCAGAAAGACCTGTTTTTTTCGATTTTGTTATTGTTTTTAGATTCATCTCTGAGAGGGGAATCCAGTTTCGAACACAATTGTCAATTGCTGCATTTAGGTAATCGGACAGTAATGCTTTACAGGATACGGGAATATTTTCGACAAATGATGTGCAAACAGGTGGCATCGAGCGTGAAAGCATTGACATGTGTGTCCGCTCCTCATCTTCACTTAGCACATACTGCCATCTGGCATAGGCTTCCCCTTTTTTTGTATCGGATGCAATTAGACTTGGTATGAAATGTTGTTTTGAGAGAAGTTCCATTGCAAATTTAGAGGCTTTACTCCAATATCGCAGGTCTGTTCCAATGGTATAACCATCGGTTTCCATCCATGCCCCGGTGAATGAGCTGAACAATAACACAGCATGTTGCGGGGGGATGCACAAACCGTTTATTTTCCAATAAGCCATCTGAGCAGATTCTTCATTATTGCCGCTCTCATCTTCCACAAGCATATCAGGTGATGGTTGCGGGTATTTTGAAAATGAAGGCAATAGAAATGTCGCATCCGCAGAATGTGCTTTTTCATAAATACCTGTGCCATATTCCAGGTCAAGTGATTCTATTATATTCAGAAGATCTTTGTCTGTAGCCTGGAAAATATGAGTGCGCGCTTCACCAGAAGCTATCTTTGGAGGGCGTCCCCTGCGTTTGAGGGGTTTTGATGAATCTTCTCCCCACATGAAGAATTGTCCTTGTTCTGTTATTGAAGCTGCGGGTTTCCATGTCCCGTGTAAAACGATCATGCGTGAAAATTAACTTGAGTTTTTGTTAGATAAAGGTATTCTTTTGTGGCATTATGATTATCTCTGTTGAGATAACTTTTAGGACCCCTCCAATATTGAGTGGGTAAATATTAGACGGTAGACGGGATTTACATGATGGAGGAGGGCATTTATATCCTGTTCATCCGGTTCATTTATTCAGGTAATGCTATTCCATATTTGGTAATATATCCTAAAATCGTAATATTACCTACATGATATTAAAGAGATGCACTTATTATCATTTTATTAAGTTCGTACCAAATATATATCATGTGACTTAAAGCAACATACATTGAGGTAGATCAGATGGACAAAACTGCGAACAAACGTTTCTGGGAAATTGACTTCCTGCGCGGAATTGCGATACTTCTGATGATCATTTTTCATGCACTATATGACTTCAATTACTTTGGTGACTACAATTTTAATCTTCATTCAGGACTATGGACCTATATAGGCCGCGCATCTGCCATAATGTTCATTTTTGTGGCCGGAATATCCCTGACCTTGAGTCACTCAAGAGCAACAGTAATGAAAATCCCGAAACATGAGATATACCAAAAATACATAAAAAGAGGTGCACGGATATTTTCATGGGGTCTTATCATCACCCTCATCACGTGGCTGTTTTTGAAAGACGGCGTCATTGTGTTTGGAATACTTCATTTCATCGGACTTTCGATCATACTGGCATATCCATTTTTGAGACTGCACAAATACAACCTCCTGATAGGCACAGGCATCATATTAGCAGGACTGTATTTAGGCAACCTTGCTTTTAATTTTCCCTGGTTGCTAGGGCTTGGGTTTAAACCATACGGATTCAATACTCTAGACTATTTCCCGATCCTTCCATGGTTTGGCATAACCCTGATCGGCATATTTGCCGGCAATTTATTATACCCGAATTACACGCGAAAAATAGACATCAAGGATTACACCGAATTTTTACCAATAAGGTTGTTCTGCCTGCTTGGGAGAAGATCATTACTGATATACCTGATACACCAACCAGTACTGATCGCTTTGCTCTACCTTCTGGGTTTTGTGGATATTGGGTTACTATTTTGACAAGTAATTACAAATATTAATTGCCTGGAGCGTCTGCGTATTTACTGTTATGATAATTGTATGTTTATGCTATGGGTTTAATAGCAATGGAATGTGCCAAGCGGCGGAGACTTATACTATTGGCAAGTTGGCTGCGTCTCTGCTAATGCTTTCAAATACTCAAGTACAGTTAAAACATAAGCACTGTGAGACCATGCAAGCGGCAAAACTGATAACGGACTGCCATCATCTGCGATCTGTTCAGACATAAGTCCACTTGGATGAGCGTGGTCTGTGCACCACTCAATCAGTTCCATGGCACGCTCAAGGTTACCGACCGCAATATGCCACTGTGCAAGCCAGAGAGTGCAGATTATCCAACTGTTCATATAACCGAAATATGAATCTTGAGTGTAGCGCGCAATTCCACCGGATGGGCGTATCAGTTCTTCTTCTATCGCATTCATTGTGCTCACAACCCTCTCATCATCAGGCGGAAGCACCCCGAAATACCATACCGCAAAAACTGATGTATCAAGGGTGGAATCTTCAAGTGAACGTTTAAAGCGCTTGAGTTTCTTATCGTAAAGGTATCTGGGAATAGCATCCTTTGCCATTTCAGCAGCTTTTGACCAATACTCAGATTCAGCATCATTACCAAGTGCATTTGCAAGTTCGGATGCACCGTGTAAACCAGCATACACAGTACATGCCGTGTATGTCTGCACACCTTTCTGCTCCTCCCACAAGTCAAAACTTTCAAAGGGAAGGATTGTGAACCGATCCAACGAATTTGTAAGATAGTTAGCTGCAGGTGCTATAAGTGAGTTGAAGTATTTTGCTACAGGCCAGATATTTTTAGATTCCAGCCAGTGATGATACGCGGCATAAAGTGGCAATCCGGTCTCATCTAGCTGGATCATTGGTATCGGATGCCAGGTACTTCCAAAATCCCCGCGCGGTGTATACTTGTGCAGGAAGTATCCGCGTTTTGTTATCACTTTGGATAAGAAATCAAATACCTCTATGCTCAGGTCATGATACTTTGCCCTGTCAAGTGCAATTGCAGCCCAGGCTGCATCCCTTGGCCAGCAATATGTGTACAGGTCTGCACCAAACTGTTTGATATCGGAATCACAGGATGCTATCACCGAACCTGTTACATCCATATGGGAAGTAATAGTAAGCAGGCTGCGATAAAACATATCCAGCACTCTTTTAGGTATTTTTCCGGTCTGTTTATATTCCGGAAGAATTGACGTTCGTTCGAGCCATGAGTGCCAGAAATTAAAAACATTGTGGTATATGGTAGTCGTACTCTGATCCATAACCCATTTGTGGGTTTTCATGACATTATCATAATTTCTTCCAACCGCGATCCAGTTGTGAATACGTGTTGATTCATCAGGCCATAGTTGTGGAAGTGTCCATCCAATCGTCGAATCCACTGACCCCTGAGATACCAGATTGCTACTTAAAATACCATCATTTTCCATATCCTTCCACGTACCTTCAAGTCCATTCCAATCTGCCGTTCCTACTGCAAACTGGTCATAATGTGGACGACTGCCATGCAAAAAATACCGATTCTGTTTGTAATGTATTAAAACATCACGGTCAATAACCGCTGTTTCACCGATCTTGTTTTCCAGTATCTTGTAATTATGAGTTGAAAATAACCTGAACTTTTTTGGTGACCTTGAAATATTTTGAACCTCAAAAACCCGATAAAAGACATCACGCGTAGGGTGTGCTGCATCCCAAACAGTAATCTTTGCCCCGATTTTTTTATTCTTAAATGTAGATTCACCGATGTTTGAGATTGCATCTTTTTTGATCCCAATTACTTTTTTGTCACCAACTGTAAATACGCCATTATCCTTTGTAGATTCATTTTCATTGAACTTTCTTGTAAAAGTGGATTTATATTGCTGCTGAACATCCCACTCATCAATCCACCCATGATTCCCATTTCCAAGGTCATATAGACCTACACGAATGGAATTACCATGATTCTCGATCCCAACATGCGGAAAATAAATGTCCCTTATTATCCCCTTATTGTCCTCACATACAAGGAATCGTCCATTTCCAAACACCAATGGTCTTATCGTTCTACCCCCGCAGTAATAGTAAATAATAAAATGATAATAAGTAATTGAGTGACGGTAAGTAATAATGTATTTGGTGTTGCCCTTACTTTAACTTTTTCACCAGTGCTATTTCATCACATTCTGGAAACTTTGGGCATTTTATACATCCATACCATATTTTATGTGGAAGTAATGTTTTATCCACTCTTAAAAAACCGTTCTTTTCAAAAAAACCAGGTGCGTAGGTGAGAGTGAATACGCTTTTTAAACCTATCGCAGATCCATTTTCAAGACAGGCATTCAAAAGTTCTGAACCGATCCCGCGTTTATGGTATTCGGGATCTACTGCAAGTGATAGGATTTCTGCAAAATCTTCCCAGATAACATGTAAGGCACAGCATCCAATAATTTTATCATTCTCCTCATACACATAAAAATCACGGATATGTTCATATAATTCACTAAGTGATTTTGCAAGCATCAACTCCTGTTTTGCATAGTTGTTGATAAGTTGCTTCATTGCTTCAACATCTGATATTGTAGCTTTCCTGAGCAAATCGTAGTCTCCTTTGTATTATTGATAATGTAAAGTATAAAAACGAGCGCGAAGGGATTCGAACCCTCGACTTGCAGCTTAGGAGGCTGCCGCCATATCCTGGCTAGGCCACGCGCCCACTATGGTATTTTACAGTTGGTAATGCGATTCAATATATTTAACTTATTGGTGTATATTTTGTTGGCTTTGATCTGGTCAGATTCGTCCGGTTCTCAGAATATAAATTACAAGCCCCATGCCAAAAAAACCGGATATAGAAAAACCAATAACACCAAGTAGCGGCACACCCCACACATGAGGTTCCATGCCAGTCTGGATGATCAAAGATGATCCTACAATTAATGCTGCAATTATAAGGCTAAATGATAAACGATTGCTTGCAGCATTAAATTCCGAGACGATCCTGTCAAGTCCACTATGCTCGAATTTTATGTTCAGGTATCCTTTTTCGGCAGAGTCCAGTATATGTGTGACCTGTGTTGGAACCTTATGCATCATACGCGCAAAATTCCACACATCCTTAAATGCTCCACTCACTACTGATTTCGGACGCATGCGATTTGCCATCATTTTTTTTGTATACGGTTCTGCAAGTATTGTAGCGTTAAAATCCGGAACCATCATTGCACCAAATCCACTGATAGTCACCACGCCTTTTGAGAGTAAAGCAACAGATGCCGGAACCTTCGCCTGGTGTTTTCGAAGAACACCTATTGTCTCGACAATCATTGTTGATGCATCCAGTTGTTTTAAAGATCTTCCATAATATTTATTCAACAGGTATTCAAGATCGACTTTTAATTCTGTAATATCTACATCTTTAGTTATAGCATCAAAATCCCGAAGTATCTCAATGAACACATCAATTTCGCCTTTACTTGTTGCGATAAGGCCATCAATAAGTGCATTTCGTGTATCATCTGAAAGATGCCCCACCATACCAAAATCGATCAGTGCGATCTTACCGTCATCCATAATAATTATATTACCCGGATGCATATCAGCATGGAAGAACCCATCCTCAAATATCTGTTTCATGAACGCTTTTGCACCGCAAGTAGCAATCTCGTTTCGATCAAATCCGAGTTCTTCGATCTTTTCAAAGTCGCTGCTCTTTGTTCCTTTAATGTATTCAAGTGTCAGAACACGCTCACTACAAAAATCCCAGTAAACCTTCGGAATATAGATGTTTGGATCATCCTTGAAATTGGTTGAAAACCGATCAACATTCCGTGCTTCTTGCGTATAATCAATTTCGGCATGGATCGATCTTGAGAACTCATCAACAACATCAGTAGCCCTGTAGAGTTTAGCATCATGTATGTGCTCTTCTGCAAATTCGGCTATACTGTACATAATATCTATATCAGCCTCGATGACCTTCTTGATGCCGGGTCTTTGTACCTTTACTACAACATCCGTACCATCACAGAGTTTTGCACAATGCACCTGCCCTATTGATGCTGCTGCCAGCGGCATAGGGTCAAAATCAGAAAAGATTTCATCAATGTTTTTGCCCAATTCCCGACGTATCAACTTTTTGACGTATTCAAATTCAAAAGGTAATACTGCATCCTGAAGTTTAGCAAACTCATTTGCATACTCAATAGGAATAAGATCCTGCCGCACACTGAGGATCTGTCCGAGTTTTACATAGGTGGGACCCAATTCTTCAAGAACCTGTTTTGCACGCTCTGGTCCGGTAAGGGGGGCACCATTCAGTTCACAATACCCTTTGAATTTTGACTTTATTGATTCAAAAGGTCGGAGTTTCATCTGATCTACGATATTACCAAATTCATATTTGATAAGAGTATCAATGATCTTCCCATAACGCTTTACCATTTTATATCTGCGTAGTATTCTAAAAGGCATGTTTCTCCTTACCCTTTTGAAAAATTGATGAGCTAACAAACCCCCCTGTCAACTCATTTAAACCTCAATGATGTTGCACCGATTACACAGTGCAGAAATTAAGTTTAAGTTTAAGTTTGAACTTAAACTTAAGTTAGAATAACTCTATTCTGTTAGTTTCTCTATTACCTTTTCGAGCTTATCGATCTTCTTTTCAAGACGCTTGATCTCTTCTTTTGTTTCCATGCCAGCCTTGCCGAATGTCTCTTTCACTTTCTCAGATATCTTACTCTCAAGTTCATTCTTTTGTTTCTTCTGTTCATCAACAAGTTCCCTTACAAATTTCTTGCCTTCTTCCTTATTGATCTCGCCCTTCTCGACAAGTTCTTTGCTAATTTCATTTATCTTTTCTTCAGTTAATGCCCAGGCTCCTATGCCAAGAAGACCAAGCTTTCGAATTGTTTCAATCATATTTAACCCTCCAATTATTAATTGGATGTTTTATGTTAAATATCTTTGTGCATCATGTACATTTGACCACAAAACCACCTCTTTCGTGAAGTTTGCAGTGAAACATCTATTGCACAATTACCTGAAAAAAACAAGAAAAAATAAACAAGAAAATGCTCACTTCGTTCGCATTAACTTGGACTACATAATCCTATAGATTATATACAACGAGAAAATTCTCCCTTCGGTCGAATTGACTCGGACTATATAATTCTATACATTATATACTATGAAAAAAAGATTGCTGACAATTCGTCAGCAATTTAGTTTGCTAATTCTTGAATATTATGTTCAAGATATGTAGCATGACTCCGTTCAATCAAAAGATCGCACACTTCAGGGGCTTTTCCATCATCAACTATTGCA
>JAHYJJ010000194.1:0-2329 GCA_019429165.1 Methanosarcinaceae archaeon
AAGTGAGCATTTTCTTGTTGTATATAATCTATAGGATTATGTACTCCAAGTTAATGCGAACGAAGTGAGCATTTTCTTGTAGTGGCACAATTCCAAAACCCAGTTATTTTTCCAACATCAACTCTAGTCATCATTCATTTATTTTCTCGTGTATTTGGGAACGTGCGCACTTCGTGCGGTTGTAGTGTCGGTATTTTGAATGCTTTGTTGAACCGCGCCGATTTTGAAATCAATAATTATATTAATGCAATGGTTGAACAAATTCAAAAAAAGAAACACTAAATACCGATTGCTGCATCATATATCTCATGAATATTGACGCTGTACACAAATCATTCGAGTGGATAAAAAACCGGCAGCCGGAGTCTGCCAAAGAACTTTCTCGCATTATCTCCGCCTGTGCCCTGTGGAACATACCAAACACTGATAATGCAGCGTGCTTGATACGTATGAAACAAGGAGGTGCATGGGACGATTCGGTGCGGGAAACTGCAAGAGCATGTTCTGCTTTTGCGGATATTGGAATTATTTTTAACGATTCAAAACGATGGCTTTTGAGCCAGCAGCATGAAGGTTCATGGAACGGGGATGTGTATGATACAACATACGCATTGGCGGCTCTGGCTGATATGGGCGAATCGAATGAGGGTGGTTGCAAGTGGCTTGTTGACAATTATGGCGCGGATTGGGAGCATGTCGGAACTACGGCTCTTATTATCACTTCTCTGTGGAAGCAGGATGCACTCTCGGGCAGTGCAGTTTATTGCGATTTTATAAATGAGCGCGCGGAGTGGATACTTTCGCAGCGCGGGGCGGCTGGCGGCTGGAAGTTCATATCAACGAGTAATATTGTGATGCAGGCGCTGATGCTTGTGGGATTTAGGGATGAACTTGAGGGGGCTGTTCAGTGGTTGCTCGGAGAGATGAATAGTAACGGATCATGGGGCAAGGGAGACGGGGATGTTATTGCTACGGCGCTGGGGTTGATCACGGTTGGGATGTGGGGGGCAGTTGATACTATGTCCTCCAAGTTTACCCCCCAAGTTAATTGACAGATTGCCATGATATCCGAAGGTCATGAAATACCTTCGGACAGAGGAAATCCTTTTTCTTATAGGCGCAAGACGCACCGGAAAATCAACACTTGTTTATCAGGTGATAAAAGATCTGCTGGACAACAATGTGTCACCTGAATCCATACTGTTCATCAATCTTGATGAACCTCTGTTCCAGAGTAAATCTAAAGACCCGACATATCTTACCGAGATAATAGAGCACCATATGGCACTGAAGAAACCTTCAAAACTGTATCTTTTCATAGATGAGATACAGAATTACGATTACTGGGTACAGACTGTCAAAACCCTACATGATACTACAAAGAACATAAAAATAATACTCACGGGTTCAACATCATCTCTTATAAACAAAGAGATCAGCACCAGACTCTCAGGCAGGTACTTTTCAATAATAGTTCATCCCCTTTCGTTTACTGAATACCTGGACTTTAAAGATGTCCATAAACCAACAACCATTGAGAAACTTCAGCATTTCAATAACTATCTTGAGTTCGGTGCTTACCCAAGAGTTGTGCTGGAAAGCGATAGTGAACTTAAACAGGAAATACTGAAAAATTATTTTCAGACCATCTACCTAAAGGATATCATCTATCCAAACAATCTCAGGAACAACAAGGATGTATTTGACCTTATTTATTTCATTATATCTAATATAGCAAAACCGTTCTCTTATTCAAACATAGCAAAAACCCTGAATATATCTTCTGAAACAGTGAAAGAATATCTTAATTGTTTAGAGGATTCATATCTGACATATACATTGACCAAATTCGATAGGTCAGTAAAAAAACAGATCCTAAACCCCAAGAAGATCTACTGCCTTGATACAGGATTGGTAAATTCAATATCATTCAAATTTTCAGAAAATCGAGGCAGACTGCTTGAAAATCTTGTGCACATGAACCTGAAACGACAGAACAAGGACATATATTATCACAAAGAACACTATGAATGTGATTTTATAATCAAAGAGGGATTAGACATCACAACTGCCATTCAGCCCACATTGACCCTCAAAGATGAAAGCACACGAAAACGTGAGATTCGGGGATTGATAGAAGCGATGAATACCCATAATCTTGATACAGGACTCATAATAACTGAAAATGAAAAAAAGACTCTGATCATGGATAATAAAACCATCACAATAAAACCGATCTATGAATGGTTGAACGATGAAAACGATATAAATTATGTGCCAAAGCAGCGACTTGATGATATCATTACCAGTTAAACTGCAACCTCAAACT
>JAHYJJ010000019.1:0-17580 GCA_019429165.1 Methanosarcinaceae archaeon
CCATATTTATTCTGAAATTATTACAACCGATTATCATTCTGGTGAATATTAGTGTACAACGATCTACTCATAGGACATCTCACAATTTACCTGGTTGGCGCTGTGGCGGCGCTTGTTTTGCATAAGAACAATAGGTTAAGCACATATGCAGCATTTGTAAGCGCATCTGTTGCATCCATTTTTGGCGCAATTTTCGCATATTCCATCATCATCGGTGAAACGCTTTCATTTACAATAGCGGGTTCATCGATCATGCCGGTCAGTTTCTTTATTGACGATCTGGCTGCATTCTTTATTTTGACACTGTCAATTATCGTTTTTGCAGTATCGATCTACTCAATGGGTTATGTAAAAGAATATTATGGGAAAAAGGATATTGGATATCTTGGTTTCCTGTACAATATCTTCATAATTTCAATGATATTGGTGATAGTTGCCGGCAATGCCATCATGTTCCTTATAGTCTGGGAACTAATGTCAATACTCTCCTATTTCCTTGTCATTTATGAACATGAAAAAGAAGAAACCAGAAAAGCAGGCTTCACATATATTGTAATGACCCATGTCGGAACCGGCTTCATCATCATATCATTCCTGACACTGGCCGGTGCAACCGGCAGTTTCAATTTTGACACATTCCACGGTATTGGAGCACAATTATCATCTTTATTGAAGAATGTTGTTTTCCTGACTGCTCTCATCGGTTTTGGAACAAAGGCAGGTATTGTTCCATTTCACATCTGGCTTCCATATGCCCATCCCGCAGCACCCAGCAATGTATCGGCACTGATGTCAGGTGTAATGATCAAGATCGGTGTATATATGCTCATTCGTGTTGCCTTTGATTTCCTTGGTGCAGAGGTGCTATGGTGGGGAGTTCTTGTCCTTGTGGTCGGCAGTGTTTCCGCTCTCCTTGGTATCATCTATGCTGTGGTGGAGTCCGACATTAAAAAGATGCTTGCATTCAGTAGCATCGAGAACATCGGGATCGTCTTCATGGGAATAGGCGGAGCAATGATATTCATGTCATCAGGTTATCCTGAGTTTGCGGCATTCGGGCTGATCGCAGCCTTATACCATGTAATAAACCATGCAGTATTCAAATCGTTGCTCTTCATGGGCGCAGGTTCAATACTATATTCAACACACACAAAAAACATTGAAAAATTGGGCGGATTGATAAAAGTAATGCCATGGACTGCCGGTTTTTTCTTTATCGGTGCAATGTCCATCTCAGCAATCCCTCCATTCAACGGCTTTGTCAGCGAGTGGATGCTCTTTCAGACCTTGCTACAAAGCATCGATCTCTCCAATAACATAATCACCATTGTAGTACTCTTTAGCGGTGCCGGTCTTGCCCTGACAGGCGCTCTTGCAGCCATGTGCTTTGCCAAAGCATTTGGTATTTGTTTCCTTGCCTTGCCCAGAAGTACAAATGCAGAACATGCACGCGAGGTTCCTGCCTCCATGTTATCAGGAATGGGTATATTGTCGGTGACATGTCTGGTTTTAGGAATGATGCCACATAATGTTGTCAAGATACTTGATTCCATAACCAGTCCTATCGTCAACACAAATATCATATCACAACTTACGCCTGACTATTCGGTTGCAACGGTCTTTTCCGGTTTTGGGAGCATCTCAACTGCCTGGATACTTCTGGTAATGCTGATCCTGTCAATAGTGATCATAATCCTGTTACCTATGCGGAGTAGACATAAGTATGAAACATGGGGATGCGGCCAGCCTCTGTCAACTGCCAGGAATGAATATACGGCAACAGCTTTCACAAAACCTGTAAAAATTCTGTTCAGCAGTTTATACAGGGGAAGTCGGGATATACAGACGATGTATTCAGGTTCCCGATTTTTCAAGGGATCGATCAAGTTTGAATCTCATATCGAGCCGATATTTGAACGGTATCTTTATGTCCCACTTATTGATCTCATTCATTCAGTTTCAAGAACATCAAAAGTGATACAGGCAGGCAGCATTCATGCATACATTGCTTATGTTTTTGTAACTCTTATCATCCTTTTAATGTATGTATTGTTAGAATTAGAGGGGGGGATCTGATATGTCGGCAGTGATCGCTATCACTAACATCGTCATGATGGTAGTCCAGATATTGTTCATTATCGTATTTGCGCCCCTGATAAGCGGAATAATAAAAAAGACCAAAGCAGTCTTCCAGTTGCGTAAAGGACCAGGTGTCTTCCAGCCATACTATGACCTTGAAAAACTCTTTAGAAAAGAAAGTGTTGTATCGCATAATGCTTCATGGATCTTTCATGCGACACCTATTGTATCGTTTGTTTCCATAGCTGCAGCAAGTCTTTTAATACCGCTATATGCCAGATATCTGCCACTTGGTTTTGCAGGGGATATTGTTGCGGTCATCTATCTTTTTGCACTCTCAAGGTTTTTTGTCGTTCTTGCGGGACTTGACACAGCAAGCGCTTTTGGCGGAATGGGATCAAGTCGTGAAATGTTTGTATCTGCCTTGGTCGAACCGGCAATGATGCTATCCATATTTGCAGTAGCAGTTAGCGCAGGTTCAACAAGCCTTGTTCAGATTGCCCAAAATATGTCTGCATCCGGTGCAAGTGCGATCACCCCCTCATACCTGCTCGCATTTATTGCATTCTTTATCATCATAATTGCCGAAACAGGACGGATGCCGGTGGACAATCCATCAACCCATCTTGAATTGACCATGATCCACGAAGCAATGCTGCTTGAATATTCCGGAAAACAACTGGCTCTTATCGAACTCGCTACAATGATGAAACAGTTATTGGTATATTCCCTGTTCGCCAGCATATTCCTTCCATGGGGAATGTGGTCCGGTCAAATATCCGGTACAGGCATGGTTGCAGTGTCGGCTATTGTGATATCCATTATCCTCTACATCGCCAAAATTGCGATTATAGGAATATGCGTGGCAATAAGCGAGATAGCGACAGCAAAATGGAGGATGTTCAGATTGCCGGACCTGCTTTCCACATCTCTGATACTTTCGTTCCTTTCAATTGTCTCATTTATTATCTTAAGAGGTGTTTAAATGTTGAACATTGAAATTGGTTCAGAAATTATGCAATCACTTATTGTATTGATCCTGATCTCAGCATTCATGATCCTTGGTTCAAAGAGACTCTATACATGTGTCCGTGCCTTTGGATTCCAGTCACTCTTGCTGGCGCTGGTTGCTACTTTTGTGGCATATTCGACAGGCAAGAACGAAATATATATTGTTGCCTTGCTCACATTGGTCATAAAAACAATGTTGATCCCCTATATCTTCATCAAGATAACCAAAGATATTGGAGTGAAAAGAGAAATTGAACTCTATGTCAACATATCACCTTCTCTGCTTATTGGGGGATTGTTGGTCGTTATTTCATATTACCTTGCTCAGGCGATAAGTGGCAACATGTCGGTTATGAACTATGCTCTTCCTGTATCCATGTCCCTGATATTCATTGGGCCTTTTATCATGATAACCCGTAAGAAAGCGATGACACAGGTGCTCGGGATACTCATAATGGAAAATGGGCTTTTCCTTGGTGCGATATCACTCACATCCGGAATGCCGCTAATTGTTGAAATTGGAATATTCTTTGATTTACTGGTAGCTGTACTTGTAATGGGTATCATGGTGTTCAGGATCAACAAGACCTTTGAAACAATGGACACAGACGCACTTAAAACATTGATGGGATGAGATAATGATACAATATTTACTTCTGATTCCCGTTCTTACAGCCGTTATGGGCATTATCGCAAAGACACAAAAACAGATTGAGACCATCAGTCTTGTTGGCTCTACAGCCACCCTTGCTGTTGGATTGAAACTGGTATTTGATGTATTCAATCACGGCACTATCACCACATGGGAAAACATGCTGTTCGCTGATCCGTTAAGTGCTTTTTTAGTACTGATCGTCTCTGTGGTGGGTTTTATCATATCACTGTACTCGATAGGCTACATGGGCCATGAAATAAAACACGATATGATCGACCTTAAACGACTGAAAATATACTATGTATTTTTCCATCTTTTTATGTTCACCATGCTTTTGGTAGGGGTGACAAATAACCTTGTGCTCTGGGTTGCTATCGAGATGACAACACTGTTCTCTGTCCCGTTGATAACTATCTACACCAAAAAAACATCCATCGAGGCTGCATGGAAATACCTGATAATATGCAGTGTAGGCATAACCTTTGCACTGTTTGGGACTATTCTCACCTATTATGCCGCAGTACAGGTCCTTGGTGAAGCAGGAGGTGCACTGGACTGGGCATCACTTCTTGCCGTTGCAAATCAATTTGATCCGACCCTGATGAAGATAGCATTTATTTTCATAATTGTCGGCTATGGTACAAAGGTTGGTTTTGCTCCGATGCATACCTGGCTCCCTGATGCACATAGTGAAGCGCCATCTCCGGTCAGTGCTCTTCTTTCAGGAGTATTATTGAACTGTGCAATGTATGGCATAATACGGTTCCATACAATTACATCGGTATCCGTGGGTACAGGATTCTCAAACAATCTCCTTATTATGTTCGGACTTCTCTCACTGGGCATTGCAACACCATTTATTATCATGCAGAGTGATTACAAACGTCTTTTAGCATACAGCAGTGTGGAGCATATGGGAATAATTGCACTGGGATTTGGTTTTGGCGGGACGCTCGGGATCTTTGGAGCATTGCTCCACATGTTCAACCATGCGGTGACAAAATCACTAATGTTCTCTGTGGCAGGAAATATTCTACAAAAATATGAGACAAAGAGAATCGATGAAGTGAGTGGTGTTGTAAAGTCGATGCCATATACAGGTCCCATGCTCGTCCTTGGAGGGCTTGCGATTACAGGTTCACCACCATTCAGTATATTCTTAAGTGAATTCACTATACTGGCAGCAGGCTTCTCTCGGGGATACATCATCACTTCGGTTGTGGTCCTTCTGTTCATAATAATGATATTTGCAGGTTTCTTCAATCACATAAACCGGATGGCGTTCTCAACTCCACCGGAAGGGGTCACTACTGGAGATGTGAGTCGATTATCGCTTGGTGCAATGGCAATACTCATGGTATTCATAATCGTACTGGGGGTTTACATTCCACACCAGTTCTCTGATATGATTATGCAAGTTGTGAATATTGTAAATGTTGTGAGGTAATGAGATGAAGGAAGAATTGGATACAATACATATTATGGATCCTGTACAAATTATACGAAAGGAGTTTGCCTCACAGATCATCAGTGAAACCATATCGAACAATGAGGTATATTTTTCTGTGAAAAAAGATAGTGCTGTGGTGATATGCAATTACATTTATAGCCATAGCCATCTTGATGGCCAACTTATCACAATGTTTGCTACAGACCAGAGAAAAGCGGATGGCTACTTCACGGTAAAATACGTATTTTCAATGGAAGGCATTGATAAATTTATTATCATTCAGATAGAGATCGAGGGAGATAAACTGCAATTCAGATCTATCACTCACAAGATCCCGGCAGCCAACTGGTATGAACGTGAAATACAGGACATGTTCGGCCTGGTGCCAAAAGGACACCCTGACCCAAGAAGACTTGTTATGTTCGAAGACTGGCCGGAAGACCAATATCCGCTCAGGAAGGATTTTGATATTAATTCAAAGCCTCCGCGTGTAAAAGGTACATATGAGTACAAGAAAGTGGAAGGTGAGGGAGTTTATGAGATTGCAGTGGGACCTGTACATGCCGGAGTGATAGAGCCCGGGCATTTCAGGTTCAGTGTTGCAGGCGAACCTATCATCAACCTTGAGATACGCCATTTCTATACTCATAAAGGTATCGAAAAACAGTTTGAGAATATCTCAATCGACAAAGCAGTATTTCTTGCAGAGCGGGTATCCGGGGATAATTCGGTCGCCCATGCTGTGGCATTTTGCCAGGCTATCGAGAAGATCGCATCTGTTGATATACCAGCCGGCGCAAAATATGTGCGCACCGTTTTGCTCGAACTGGAACGGCTCTATAACCATGTTAGCGATATAGGGGGAATTGCCACAGATGTGGGCTTCGCTGTAGGTTCTGCTCATGCCGGCATTCTAAAAGAGAAATTGATGCAATTAAATGAACATGTTACAGGTAGTAGACTGTTGCGCGGCATGGTCACGATCGGTGGTGTGCGGCGTGATGTCAAAGACATTTCAAACCTTTCAACCAGATTGTCATTGTTAGAACAGGAATTCAGGGACCTTATAGATTTTCTTATTGAAACCTCTTCACTTGTTGATAGGATCGAGACCACAGGTATTATCCATAACGATATTGCCAGAGCACTGCATGTTGTAGGGCCAGTAGGGCGTGCATCAGGTATTGATTATGATGTAAGGCGAGACCATCCGTATGCAGCATATCCACAGATCAATTTTGATGTTCCTGTTCGCAATGACGAAGATGTGTATGCACGGACGGTTGTCCGCTCAGATGAGATATTGCAATCGTTCAGCATAATTCAGCAGGCATTGCGACTATTGGAGGCAACTGCCGATAATGGTATGAAGGTTAATGTGGGGGACATTCCCTCCGGCTGTGCTCTGGGATATACAGAAGCACCAAGAGGTGAGACGATCTACTGGGTAATGATGGGGGATGGAAAGATCGAGAGATGCAAGGTTCGCGATCCATCTTATTGTAACTGGCCTGCAATAGA
Source organism: Methanosarcinaceae archaeon (assembly GCA_019429165.1). Classification (GTDB taxonomy): domain Archaea; phylum Halobacteriota; class Methanosarcinia; order Methanosarcinales; family Methanosarcinaceae; genus Methanovorans. The sequence goes on from JAHYJJ010000019.1 coordinate 6,717, forward strand.
ATATGCTGTGCTTGATAATATCGTTCCCGATTTCCCTCTGATAAACAAGAGCCTTAGTCTGTCATATTCGGGCAATGATATGTAGGTGATAGGAATGTTGCGAATATTAAAAAAGACGATCAAGACCGGGATTGTGACAAAAAAGTATCCGAAAGAACAGGATATTGCGCCTGTGGGATTCCGAGGTGAGCCTGAGATCGATTCTGGCCTATGTACTTTTTGCGGAGATTGTGGGGCTGCGTGTCCGACAGGAGTGATACAGTTCACGACAGAAGATGAAAATCGTGAGAAAATACTTACATTGGACTATTGCGGTTGTATATTCTGTGGCAGGTGTGAAGAGGTTTGTACCCATGATGCGATCAAACTCACGCAAGAGTATGAATTGGCATCAAAGACTAAAGAAGACCTTATTACTAAATTTCGGAGAAGAACATGAGTATTGATGAAGAGATCGAGATCATGGGGCAGCGCCTTCATTCAAAGATTAAGAATATCTTTGGCAGGTCGCTGAGTATACGCGAGGTGGATACAGGTTCATGCAATGGGTGTGAGGTTGAGGTTAATGCTCTTACAAATCCGATATATGATATGGAACGGTTCGGTATCCACATAGTGGCATCTCCCCGTCATGCAGATATGCTTCTTGTGACAGGGCCTGTCAGCCGGAACATGGAGCTTGCCCTTCTCAAAACATATAATGCCACTCCGCAACCCATGCTGGTGGCTGCAATGGGAGCATGTGCATGCAATGGGGGTATTTTTGGTGATACTTACGCAAGCGGTGGCGGTGTAGATAAGTTTGTGCCTGTGGATGTTTATATACCCGGATGTCCTCCAAGACCGCAGGCAGTGATATTCGGGATAATGGTGGCTATCGATAAACTTAAGCAGAAAATTAAGAAAAGGGAGGTTGTTGTATGAAATATGAGATACTTGTGGCGACGGATGGTTCACAGCTGGCAAAGAAGGCAGAGATTGCGGCTATGAAGATCACAAAGTCGTATGGCGTCAAAATGGCAGCAATGTATGTGGCAGTCGCAAATAAAGATTCAGAGCGGGAAGAATTGATCGCTAAAGGCGAAGATGTACTGGAGCAGGTCGTAGAAGCCGGTGCAGAAATGGGTGTTGAGGTGTACAAGATCCTGATGGGTGTCAGTATGCAGAGGATACCGAAAAAAGGAGCACGCGCTGAGGCGATTGCAAAGGCAATACTTGACGCTACTGAGAACTATGATGTTCATACTATTGTTGTAGGCAGTAAAGGCGAGAGTGAGATAAACTCGGAACTCGGTAGCGTGGCTTTGGAGGTCGTAAAAAGGGCCAGATGCACAGTGCTGGTGGCAAGGTAATTTCTTGATGCATCATTAGTTGTAATTATTGCCGATGCAACAATCACCATCGTCGGCGCATTCCCCCTCATTTACAATATAGTTGCAACTTACTGGTTCCATTCTGATCTGCTACTATAAATATCTTTTAAAATATATGAGAAAAATTTATATTTGGTCGATTTAACTCGAACTATATCATTTCTATAAATTATATACTACAAGAGGCACTTAATGATTTGAAGATGGTTGGACAAAAATGAACGTAGCAGTGGATATATTATGATCGATCAGCAACTCGTGTATAGCAACTGATAAATCCGATATGTACTATGTAATGGATGATAAAATGAGTGAAAAATGTACAGAATGTGGTGGTCATGGCGTAAAAGTTATATCCACCGAAAAGTGCCCGCAGTGTAAGGGTTCAGGGAAAGCGAAGGCCATTGACTTCATGAAATTATCTGAAAAGGACATGGGTAGTTTTTTGCAGGGAGGGGCCGCCTGTGAAAAATGTGGTGGTAGCGGTGAGATCAAGATTACAGAACCATGTGAAGCGTGCAAGGGGCGCGGTGCTTTCTACAAATGTAAAGTTTGCAGTACTCCGATCGACCAGCTAATCGACGGTGAGGAAATGTGCAAAACGTGTGGGGGTTCGCAGATGGTGTATAATCTTGATGCATCATGCGACATGGATGAAGTGGAAATAGGAAAACTCTATCATGCTATCGGGAACAGTATCGCTGATTTTGGCGTATTCGTGGATTTCAATCCACACATACGTGGGCTCATCCATTCAAGTAATATCACACGCACAGTCAATGTTGGCGATGAGGTAATCGTTTATGTTAAGGATATTAAAAAGAACGGTAACATGGACCTTGTTCCAAAATATCCTGCACAGTACCAGACAGTTGAATTGGAAAAAGACATTCCGATCAAGAAATCATCAGAACTCCGTAATTTTGTTAAAAAGATCGTGAGACTCGAAGGTGAAGTGACACAGGTAAAACAAACAGGCGGACCTACCATATTTACTATCTCGGATGATGATGGTCTGGTAATGTGTGCTGCATTTGAACGCGCAGGTGAGCGTGCATATCCTGATATCGATTCCGACATGATAGTGACGATCGTGGGTGAAGTAAGCCTGCGTGATGAGAAAGTGCAGGTTGAAGTACGAAGTATCAAGAGACTCACAGGAACTCAGGAAAAGACTGTGTGGGATCGGATCGAAAGTGCTATTGACAAAAGGGCTGAACCTGATGAGATCGAATTTTTGATCGAAAGTGAGATCCTGGAAAAATTGCGACCGTCAATGAAACATGTGGCGAAAGAGATCAAAAAAGCCATTATAAAATCAAAACCAATAGTACTTCGACACCACGCCGATGCGGACGGAATGACTGCGGCTGTGGCAATCGAGCGCGCGATACTGCCATTGATACGCGAGGTTGGAGGCGCGGATGCTGAATACCATTACTACAAGCGTGCACCATCAAAAGCACCGTTCTATGAGATGATGGACATCACCCGCGACATATCATATGCACTTGAAGATGCTGCGAGGCATGGCCAGAAAATGCCGTTTGTCATACTTGTTGACAACGGTTCTACAGAAGAGGACACGCCTGCGATGAAACAGGCACAGGTCTATGGCATCGATATGGTCGTTATAGATCACCATCATCCCGATAAAGAGGTTGACCAATACCTTCGCGCGCATGTAAATCCTGCACACGTTGGTGGGGATTTCGGAGTAACCACAGGTATGCTGTGTACTGAGGTTGCGCGAATGATAAACCCGGGCGTGGTTGACGATATCAAGCACCTTCCTGCAATATCCGCAGTAGGGGACCGTTCCGAAGCAGATGAAGCGCGCAGGTATATCGAACTTGTATCGGACAAATATTCTCTTAAACAATTGAAAGACATTGCGCTTGCTCTTGATTTTGAAGCATACTGGTTAAAATTCAGTAGCGGAAAATGTGTTGTTGATGACATTATGAACTTAGGAGATTCCACAATTCACAAAAATCTGGTCAAACTACTGTGTGAGCAGGCAAATGGAATGATAGCAGAGCAACTTGATGCGTGCCTGCCAAATGTCAAATCACAGCCACTTGCAAACGGTGCGATGTTGAATGTACTTGATGTTGAGAAATATGCACACAAGTTCACGTTCCCTGCACCCGGAAAAACATCGGGCGAAGTACATGACCGTATGTGCCAGAAGTTCGAGAATAAACCTGTCGTAACAATAGGATACGGCCCTGATTTTGCTGTGATACGATCCAAAAACGTGCGAATGAATATCCCGCAGATGGTGCGTGAGTTACATGACGAAGTTGTGGGCGCAGGTGTAAATGGCGGGGGGCATCTTGTTGTCGGGAGTATAAAGTTCGTAGAAGGCATGCGCTCAGAGGTCTTATCGAAATTAGTAGAAAAAATAAGTGCTGTGGAAGTGGATTGATCCACATTCCATTGCAACTTTAATTAATTACGGTTAAACTTAAGATCAGATCAAAACGCTTAATCTACACGTACAATTCGCACCAGTGACTTAACAGGTACATCGGATAATATATCTATACTTTTCTTGTCAACAAGCACTACGACAAGCACGGGTTTTGCACCCAATTCGCGGATCTGGTCGATCGCATCAATGATCGTTGTACCGGATGTAATTACATCATCCACGATAACACAATTCTTATTAGTTACATCCCCAAAATGCCTGCTAAATGTTCCGCGGATTTTGGTACCTTCACTGTGCTCCTTATGAGAATGGAATACCGCAAAGTCTGTACCAAGCTCATCTGCCATAAGACTTGCAAATGGTACACCACTTGATGCGATCCCCACAACGGTATCAATTTCAATATCGTTTGACCCCATTTCTTCAAGTACCAGATCCGATAAGGTCTGTGCAGTATAACGAAGCCTGTGTGAACTCTTTCCGATATTGCTCCAGTCTACTGAAATATCTTTTGGTGCAGGCGAAGTCACCTTTTTTTTGGAACGTGTCAAAAGCCATGTCACAGTCTCCCGTGAAACATTCAACTCATCTGCGATTTGTCCGGTCACAAGTCCTTTGGATTGCAGTTCAACTGCCTTTTGTATTAGATCTTCGATATTCTTCATGTTGTCCCCGCCTGATAATTATATTAGTGCTAATAAGGCGCATATTGTTTATCATTCCTTATCATTATTTTCTTTCTTTAGATATATAGCATCCGTACTGTTATACTTTTCTTTTACGTCTCTTTTTCAATTCTGACCCGCAAATCGGACATACATCGCCTTTATCAAATCGTTTCCGACATCCAACACATTGTTTTTCCCAGACAAGTATGTCGCGTATCTTCTCCTGAACAACAGGCTTTACATCAATGCCCAGCATCACAGCCACGTTCTGGACTGCATAATCATCGGTCAGAAGTGTTGCATCATCCTTACGTTCCAGTGCCTTTGCAAGTATATCTATATCGGTGGGGGATAACTCCTCTACATCACGGGTATGTTGTGCCATCTTGCGCACCTCATCGATCATACAGGGCTGTGGCATCTCCACTCTTGCCCCGCCCTCACGAGCGAGATCAAAACGCATGACTGCTTCATTGCTTTTCAGTTCATTGACAACAGATGGGGCAGTTATCAAAAGTGTGCTTTCAACAGGATATCCCCGAATGAAAACCGCAGAGTCTGCTATATAATACGTCATGGTGCTGTTTTCATCTTATAATAACTCTTTAACAAGCCAGCCCCAATATTTGATCGTGACAATAAGCCCAAGCGTCATCCCAACCGCAAAAAGGGCGTTTGCAATCATTTCTACTTCATTGGTATATGGTAAAAATAATGAATATACCACCGCAATTAACATTAAAACTATACTAAAGTAATAAATGTAAAAATAAGACTTGATCCGCATGGCGCTACCCAGCCGTTTGCTCAGTATTGCCATCAGGTACATAACAACAGCAAATGATATGACTGAAATATCCCAGATATATACATGAGGAAAAATGTCATGCCCCCCTTGTCATATGAAAATATGTCTTTAATGTAAATGCAAGTGCCATTAATCCACTAAATGCTTCCATAATTTCCATAATAATACTTTCATTTACAAATATATGTATCTGGATCAACACTAAAAAAAGTAACAATAATGGAATCAGGAAAAGGTAATAATGGGTATTTATATTGAATTTCTTCTGATAAAAAAGCCCGATACCAGATATAAAAATTACAATGACAGCAGCAACTATCCACATATAAATCTCAATAACCCTCGCTATAGTTTCATAATCAACCATGCCTACCTTCTTTTCTTAAAAGCTTCAACAAACGCTTCACCAGGTGTTTTTGTAGGATTGCCGCTCATAATTCCCGAGTAATTGGAAAACGGTAATTTGACTTCAATTCCGTTATCGTCTATCTCGAGTTCCCGTATCTCCTTGTCGTGATTACTTCCACGCATCTTTAGAACCGATATAGCCTTTCGCATCTCAGAACTTATCTCAACATACCGCAGCATTATCACGGAATCCATTACGTAGCTTGTTCCATTGCCTGCGATTGTCAAATTTCCGGAAAGATCTGTCTGCTCATTAGTGAATATTGTTGTTATATTCCTTGATTTCAAAAAATCTGCAAGCAGGTGAATATGCTCTCGAAGTTCTATTGATGTTTCCAGAGCAGGCTGGAAACCATAGATGCCATCGATAACCACGCGTTTTGCATCCATCTCTTCGATTATCGATATTAATTGAAGAGTATGTGCGTTTGCATCAAGTTCCGATGAACTTGTATGTAATACTTTGATCATGCCTGATTCAATATACTTTCCAAGTTCATGACCGATCGATTCCGCATTAGCTTTGAGTTGCCCCTCATCTTCCTCAAAAGAGACGATAATACCTGGCTCACCATTCTTTGCACCTTCTATAATGAACTGCATTCCAAGAAGAGTCTTTCCAGTGCCGCTTCCTCCTGATATCAGAGTGCTCGTGCCGCACAGCAACCCGCCTCCGCACATTTCATCAAAACCGGTGATACCTGTTGGTATCCATACCTTGGTGTATTCTTTGTGCGGTGTGGATTTTATACGCTGGTATACAGTAATACCGTCTTTTGTTATCGAATATGTGTGCTTGCCGGTTGAAGGATTTTGACCGCGCATCTTGAGTACTTCTAAAGAACGTACCCTTCTGGCATTTTTAAGATCATTTGAAAGATAGATGATACCATCTGAGATATAACTTAATTCGCTTTTCAACAGATCTTCTTCATTAAACTCTCCGGTTATGAGAACAAGAGTATTCCAACTTTTCATACGCACGAACAGATCATAATAAAAACGACGAAGTGTATTCTTATCTAGATTCATGTCAATCGCAGTTATCGGATCAATTACGATCCTGTCTGGTTTGATATTCTCTATTGCATCTTCAAGGAAAGAAGCAAATGCATCAACCCCTTTATTGATTATTTCGACACCCACAGGTACATATTTGATTTTGCCCTGTGCAAGTAGTGAAACGTTGTAAAAACTAAATTTTGACATGAAATTGTTAATCATGGCTACCGGTTCACTGAGTGTGGTAACGTACATGCAAACCTCATCATTGCGTGCAGCATTGAATATAGACTGCATTGCAAATGTGGTTTTGCCGGCACCCGCCGTACCTGCGATCATAAAAGTAGATGGTCTTGTGAATCCTCCTTCGAGGATTTCATCAAGCCCTGGTATTCCAGATGAAACTTGTTTCATAAAAATAACCTGTGTGATAAAAAATTATTTGCATTTGATGCATTAAATGATCTTTTTAATCTTTTCTGCTGCTTTTTCAAGTTCTACAAGTATCAGTCCTAACCCGGCATCTGGTTCTGTCAATATGACTATAAGTGCCTTTGGACCTGCTCCCATAGCCACCATTTTTCCGTGATCTGATTCTACTATAATCCTATCAGGAATGCCTTTTCCAAGCTCCGCCGTGGCATTCTCAGCTGCACCAAGCATAGTAGCAGACATTGCAGCAAATGTTTCTGCATGAGATTCGATATCCATATCTGATACTATGAGAAGCCCATCACGACTGGCAATTGAGGATGCATTAATACTCCCCATCTGTTTCAGGTCTGATAGTATTTTTTCAAGCATTTTATTATTAGAAACTATAACTAGATCCCCTTTTTTTTATTATTGTGATAATTGGTAGTGTTTTATGTAGCAAATAGGTGTACTACATTGTTACATTTATTATTCTGACCCCTCAAGAATAATAAATCTTATTTTTTGCAATGTTTGTATGACATTTGTAAATACTATAATTCATCACACTATTAAATAAGTTTTGTTTATGTTAAAATGTTGAATCAATATTGTTTTGAACAGATTTTTATTATAGCGTGTCTTTAACTAAAGCATGGACTTTGAAAAAGCAAGAGAAATGATCATTGATTTTATTTGTACAATAACAGAACAAGCCAGAGTAAACGGTGCAGTTGTAGGGTTGAGCGGGGGTATTGATTCAGCGCTTACAGCCTATCTGGCAGTTGAAGCACTCGGGCATGAGAATGTACTCGGCATACACCTTCCTGAACTTAACGTAACTTCAGCCGAAGATGTACTGGATGCCACAGAAGTTGCAGATCGGCTCAATATAGAGTTCAAAACAATTGACATTTCCGAAATACTTTCCTCATTTATGTATTCAATACCACAGAGTGATGGCGCAACCCCTCTTACGAATGGAAATCTCAAAGCACGTATCCGCATGTCAGTCCTGTACTATTATGCCAACCTGTCCGGCCGCATGGTGATCGGAACAGGTAATAAGACTGAAATAATGCTTGGATATTATACAAAATACGGAGACGGCGGTGTTGACATCGAACCTATCGGCGACCTTTACAAGACCGAGGTCTTCGAACTTGCGCGCATGGTCGGGGTTCCTGATGGAATCATTACTAAACCTCCAACCGCAGGTCTTTGGGTCGGACAGACAGACGAAGAGGAATTGGGAATATCGTATGTGGTGGTGGATAAACTGCTTGAGATGTTGCTCAATGGCAAAAGCCCCGAATACATACAGGATATCCTTGGTGTATCAGATGAGCAGATGGATTCAACGATCCAGCGAATAAGTGCGAATATACACAAAAGTCAAGTTCCCCCGATAGCAGTTCTTGATGCTGCGCGGATGATGGGATAAGGGTATGTAGTGTTCACCTGCTCGGAAATAACTCACATTCCTGCAGATCAAATCTTACAAGCGGCTTTGCCAGATGTCTTCTGGCTGATGGCGGCACTTCATACAATCCAACCTCCAACTCCCGATCAATTTTGACGGGAACTGCCGAGTTGGCTGTTGTTTTACATTTTTTGCACCTGTACCCTTGCCCAACACCTGCGGATTTCATCCTTTTTCCACAAGATGTACAAACAGGATTTTGACTCTCACTTTTTGCGGCAAGGGATCTTATCTGTATCTTTTCGATGTTCAGTGTATTCTCACTAACACTGCCGTACACTACGATCTTATCATCTTCGATCAATTTACGCACTAGTGCCCTGAAGTTCTTTGTAGGTTCGTATGCAGCACAATCAATTTCATCCCCCCTACTGTCACGGATCGATAAGATCACATGACCGCCCTGGATCGTTTCAGGGGTTTTGGAAACCGTTCCCTCGATAATGTATGAGTGCATCTCCCTGATGTCTGAAATGTTTGTGGTAGGAATAAGATGCATGTCAGTTCCCTGATTCGTCCTGTATACAACAGAGCGTTCAATGGATTCTGATTCGATCAAACCGGCGGCACGTGTCACATCATCCACACTTTTCCCGCGAATTCCGAAAAGCACAGGGTCAGGAGAACGTGGTACACAAACAATGAGGTCGTTTGTGCAGTCAACCGTATCCCATGTAGCAGGATACGTTTCTATGTCGGCTTTGTGTAGACTTGTTTTATCGACTGACCGGATGGTTCCCCAGGCATCTTGCTCACGGTATGCGATATATTCGTATGTGTGGTCCCAATCACAGTTCAGCATCGCACCACATGCAGCAAGTGCACCGATAAGACCGCGGCCGTTCTTGAAACATTTGTGCGGGATGTCAAGTTCACATGCAAGTTCCTTTGCGTCGTCAATTGTCAGGACATCTGTGACCGCACTCCTGAAAAATTTGACGAGCGCATGTTTTGTGCGCTCATGATCATTTTCCGGAACGAATGCAACACCCGGATTTGTGGTATCACTTGCCATCTCTGCAAGTGATTCGATCCTTGAGATGACGTGGTCTATAACCTTTTGTGGCTGGTCTGTATCAATATTTATCGCAACAGATGCATTGCCACGTGTTTTGTACGGAATTGTCGGGTTTAAACGCATCAAGAGAGGTAAACCTATTATTGACCCATATGCCTTCAACTCGTCCAGAAGTACTGCGCAAAGATATGTGGTACACATCCCGTTCCTTGAATCTGTGTCATCAATACCTATAATCATGTTTCTCCACTTGTACGCCTGTATTGAAACGATGGTCATTTATATATAGATGTGCAAACACTTAAATTAAATGCTATGGCAAAAGATATCTTGATACATCAGATCATTGATGTGTTGGAACATGCAGGATTCATTGTCTCGGATCGTTGCAACATCAGACCACGAAGTTTTGACCTTGCTGCAAGAAATGGTGATATTCTCTTATTTTGTAAGGTCTTGTATAATATTGATGGCCTGAATGAAGATACTGCCCGCGAGATGAAAACACTTGCACAATATCTTGGCGGTTCGGTACTGGTAGTTGGTGCTAAAACCCGCGACCAGTTCCTTGAGGACAGTGTTGTTTATGTGAGATATGACATCCCTTCACTCAATGTCCAGACATTGTTTGACTATTTTGTAGAGGATGTGCCTCCACTTGTATCAGCAGCACCTGGTGGCTTATATATCTCGATCGATGGAAATGTTTTAAAAACAGCAAGGTTGGATCGGTCCCTTTCACTTGGTGCGCTCGCATCACAACTTGGTGTGTCCAGAAGAACTATCAGTAAATACGAAGAAGGGGGTATGGATGCTTCTATTGATGTTGTGTTACAGATAGAGGAATTGCTCGATGTAGCAGTTGCACGGTCCATTAATATCCTTCAATCATTTGAGAAAAAACCTAAACCTGTCTCGAGGCGGGAAAATCAGAAAAAGATGCCGGATGATAATATTTTGAGTTTGATACATACACTTGGTTATGATGTACTACAAACATCCCAGGCACCGTTCAAGGCAGTGTCCAGTGATGCTGCGAATGTTATGTTGACAGGCGTTAGTGAATACAGCAGTGCTATGATCAAGCGTGCTCATCTTATGAGCAGCATATCCGAAGTAACAATGACACAATCTGTTTTCATAATAGAAGGGCACAGCAAGTCTGAATCAGTCGAAAATACAGTTTTGATAGAACGAACTGAACTGGATAAATTGTCAGATTGCGATGAACTGGATACTCTGATCCTTGAGCG
>JAHYJJ010000195.1:0-2325 GCA_019429165.1 Methanosarcinaceae archaeon
GTAAATGGTTTGTGCAATTTCATAATCCATTTTTACAAAGTAAACAGATGTAAGGGTTGCTGCGAGAACAATGAAGATGCCGATGACGGCAAAGGGGATGTAGGCATCGGTGTTTTTCAGGAAAGATTTGTCTGTTTTTAACTGCATGAGAAGATTGGCCACCCGTTTTGTCGTATCGTACCACTTAATTTTTAAATTGGATTTTAGAAGAATACTAAATATTTAAGGGTTGTTGTTTTGCGTCAACGTTTTTATACTACTCCGCAAGTATAATTTAGAACTATATCTGACAGCCACAGAGCGCACAGAGTACACAGAGGGAATGTTGCTACGTTCTCTGTGCCCTCTGTGTACTCTGTGGCAGAAAGTTACAAAAAATAGATGCTGTTTAGTATAGATATTAAAAACTCGATTTAACAAAGTGAAGATTATAAGAATTAGAGTTTCAATAAACAAATTTGATAATTATATATATAGTATTATGCAATAAAAAGATATAATGAACTCAGTGAAAAATAAAACCAGTGTTTCATTGGTTGTTCCTGCATACAACGAAGAAAAACGAATTGCTACAGTGCTTTCACAGTATTGCAGTCATTTTCCTGATTCTGAGATCATTGTTGTTTGTGACGGTACAGATAATACTCTGAATATTGTCAAATCCCTTTCCAAAGATAATACAAATATCAAACTTTTACATTTTGATGACAGGGTGGGGAAAGGTGGCGCGATAATAGAAGGATTTAAAATTGCAAGTGGAGATATAATTGGTTTTGTCGATGCTGATAATTTGATCAAACCATCTCAAGTCGCTGCTATGATCGATGAACTCTCCAATGCCGATGGAGTAATTGCATCCAGACATCTGAATGATTCAAAGATAATTGTTAAACAACCACTCAAAAGACGATTTGCGAGCAAATGTTTTAATATTTTTGTAAGATTGATGTTTTATCTTCCTTTTAAAGATACACAATGTGGTGCTAAAATTTTTAAAAATGAAGCAATTGCCGGAATGTTGAATGAATCGATGACCACAGGATTTGAATTCGATGTGGAACTGTTGTGGAAATTGAAGAAAAAAGGTTGCACAATTGTTGAATATCCAATCGAATGGAGCCATTCGGAAGGGTCCGGTTTCAGTTTAAAAAGTGCACCCAAGATGTTTATATCACTTATACGGGTACGATTATGGGAATGAATGACAAAAACCCACTGGATTTCAGAACTCTGCTAAATAAAAAAACGATTATTTCATTAATCGTTTCCTTTTCGATCCTCTATCTTCTAATAAGGAATGTAGACTTCAACAGTGTAATTGTAGTATCAAAAAATCTGAATCTACCCATATACGTTCTTGCGATCGTAGTTCATTACTCATCTTTTTATGTCCGTGGATTACGATAAAAAAAACTGCTGAATACAATCAATATACGAACTGGCACCTCCGTGCTCACGGAAATGGTTTTCTTATCATATTTCGCCAACAGTATCGTTCCTGCAAAGATCGGTGATGTGTACAGAAGTTACCTACTTAAAAGATATAACAGTGCACCAATTTCGACTTCAATTGGCACCATCGTAGTTGAGCGTATTTTCGATATAAAGGTTTTGCTTATATTATTAAGTATCAGTGGAGCAATTCTTTTTAAAGACAATATACCCGGACATATCCTGCAATCCCTTGAGATTGGATATATCCTGCTCGGATTTGTGATGTTAGGACTTGTTTTTATGAAGATCTTCAAAGTCCATGTTATGCGGATAGTTCCAAACAAATTTACTATGATATTTGAGAACCTGCACAATGGAGTTTATGATTCATTTTCAAACGTGAATACTTTTGTCTATGTGGCAATATTAACGATCATTTCATGGTTTTTAGAATCCGGGCGGTTCTTGCTTGTTGCAACTGCACTAGGTATTGATCTGAACCTTCCTACAATAATCTTTGTCGCTCTTGCAGCATCACTACTTACCGCAATCCCACTGACACCCGCCGGTCTTGGCGCTGTGGAAGTGTCCATAGTCGGCATCCTGGCGATTGTAGGGGTTGATACTGCTGTAGGCACATCGATAGCACTTCTGGACAGGTTGATCAGTTACTGGAGTGTACTTGCAGTTGGTGCGGTAGTGTATGCAATTAGCGACAGGACATGATAAATATACGAAATGATGATTAGCATGATAACATAATCGAACATTCACGAGCAATTAATATATGCGAAGTTATATTGGAAGTATTACATTGTAAAATTCAAATTGTACTGATGTAATCTTATAAATCATACAAATTAGATCATACTGATAAAAGGAGCTGAAAAC
>JAHYJJ010000196.1:0-2323 GCA_019429165.1 Methanosarcinaceae archaeon
ATTTTCTTGTTGTATATAATCTATAGGATTATGTAGTCCAAGTTAATGCGAACGAAGTGAGCATTTTCTTGTTGATCATTTGATAATAAAATCATCAAATTGATCAGACAATTCACACCACTTAGCATCAAGGCTTTCAACATTAGCCATTCTCGGACCGGTACGAAGTTGCTTCACAAACCGTTCGATGTTTTCATGACTGCCTTTTGCAACTGCCTTTACTCTTCCATCAGGCAGATTCTGGACATATCCAACAAGTCCAACATTTAAGGCAGTCTCTTTTGTAAACTGCCTAAAATACACACCCTGCACCCTGCCGGAAACATATATCTCTACATAGGATTCAGATTCTAAATTTCCCCAATTTCCCATGACGTAATATTCATGTTTTCACTATATGAACTTTGGTCTCATTGAAACAAGTTTTGAGAGCGCAAGTCCCCTATAAGGTAACCCCTCGATCTCCGACATGATGTGGGCGTTGAGGTCCTCTGCGGACATTTCTATCTTCATAGGCTTGTTTGGCTGAGATTCTGACCGTATAGTAACATTTATTGTACCATCCTCAACCTCCTTGTCGCCAATAACGACAACATAAGGGATCCAGTCCCTGCCGGCATCCCTTATTCTCTTACCAACAGTGTCGTCCCTGTCATCAATATCAGCACGACATTTCAACTGCTCAGAAACCTGTTCTGCAAATTCAAAATGTCGCTGTGCAATTGGGATTATACGCACCTGGGTTGGAGATAACCACACAGGCAGCATTGGTACTGCACCTTCCTCCATAGCCATAGCCTCTTTTTCAAGGAGTGCATAGATACAGCGCTCAATAGCACCACTTGGGGAACAGTGGAGGACAGTCGGCTTTTTAGCCTCGCCTTCCGTATTGATATAGTTGATGTCATACCGTTCGGCATTTTCAACGTCTATCTGGACGGTTGATAATGCACTTGCTTTTGCAAGTGCGTCTACGAAATTGAATTCGAACTTAAGAACAAAGTAGAAGAATCTGGTATCCCACATCTCAACAAGTACGGGTTTGTCAACCGTTTTTGCAAGATTGGTGATGAAATCACGGTTTGAATCGTAAAAGTCGCGTGTAAACCGTATTGCAACCTCGTAATCATCGAGTTTGATGCCGACCTTATCCAGAACATTGATGCACATATTATACTGCTCATCGAACTGCGATACTGCCTGATCCATATCGGTGCACAATGTGTGCATATCAGGCATGGTGAACGCACGAAGCCGCCTCAAACCCACAAGTTCCCCGCGCTGCTCTTTCCTGAAACTGTATCTGGTAAGTTCGATCATCTTCAGAGGCAGGCTCTTGTAGGAGATGGTCATGTCGTGGTTCATAAGGAATTGTCCGAAACATGCCGCAAATCTCAAAAAGAGGTGTCGTTTGTCTGATTCTATCGAGTACTGGCGAGCCGGAAACCTGTCAAGATATTTCTTGAGGGTTGGGTGGTTCATGTCATACATGATAGGGGTCTCGACTTCCATTGCCCCGAATTTTGAAGATTCGTCAAGTACATAAGATTCAATAAGTGTTTTGATCAACTTTCCTTTTGGATAGAAACGCATGTTTCCTGAATCCGATCCGGGTTCATAGTCAGCGATCTCAAGTCTTCGCATTAGTTCAACATGCGGCGGGGCTTTTTCCATCGCCCGGTTTTTTGATATTTCATAATTCACGAACTTCTGCAGATTCGGATGTTCTGAAAGATTAAAATCATCTGTGCTGTGAAGTTCCCCGTCAGGTGTGAGAATATGCCAGTACGATTTTGCCACGCTTTCTGCTTTGAGTGCTTCGGATACCACATCTGTATCTTCCGAAGATTTGGCACATGATGCTATTACCTTTGTTTCCTCCATGCCCTCTGGCAGGATCGAGCGAGAAAGTTCGGACAGTGGGTGTCCTTTACAACTGATCTTGAATGCCTTGTACCATCCAAAAGGTGCCCGCATGACCTCGTATTTCCCCGTAAGTGCTTCTTCAATACCTTTCAATACCGAAACAGCAACCTTTGGAGATGAGAGATTCGAACTCAAATGCGCATAAGGATAGAGCATCAACCGTTCGGCTTTGACCTGTGCTGCGACCTTCTCGATCTCCTCTACTGTGCGTTTGATCGTATCGGCAGGATTTGACTCGTCAAAACTTTCAACAGCCATGAATGCTGTAAGTGCATCTTCAAGACGTCCCTGTTTGAGTGATTCCTCGATCTTCTCAGCAACCGGCGTGCTCTTTTTGACTTCATATTCAATATAATCGGAATGGATGAGTAATAATTGCATAATTTCACCTATTTTG
>JAHYJJ010000197.1:0-2320 GCA_019429165.1 Methanosarcinaceae archaeon
GATGCTACCACACGCGCGTAGCGCGGCGCTGTCCTCCATCAATACCCTGCATACAAATCGAAATTTCAATTGCTGTCAGCGCATATGTATTTGCAGATTGCACTACGTAGGAACTGCATATTTTGCGAATGCTTACGGACAGTAGCAATGAAACGCGCCGCCTGAAGACGGAGTTACTGCATCTAAAAATGCGATCTCAATTTATGATCTACAACTCACAAACTTCGCTCTTCCTCAACCAGTCAATGTCAGATTGATACAACTCACGCAGATCCCGCAGTCCAAGTTTGAGCATAGCCACACGGCTTACACCAAGTCCCCATGCAAGAACAGGGTGTTTGATACCAAGCGGTTCTGTAACTTCTTTTCGGAACACGCCCGCACCGCCAAGTTCCACCCAGCCCATGCCTTCGACATAGACCTCAGGTTCGACACTTGGTTCAGTGTATGGGAAATAACCCGGGCGGAACCGAACGTCCTCAAATCCCATCCTGTGATAGAACTCTGCAAGACATCCGAGCAGGTTTGCAAATGACATGTTCTCATCCATGACAACACCCTCAAGTTGCTCGAACTCAGGAGTATGTGTCGGGTCAATAGTCTCACGGCGGTATGCCCTGTCAATACAGAATGCCTTAACAGGAGCCTGTGGATTATCTGCAAGATACTTGATGGTAACCGCAGTTGTATGGGTTCGCAACACATTTTTGCCGGCTATTTCCTCACTCCATTTACCACCCCATCCTATAGAGTCGGTATCGCCGCCATGCTCATGCATTGCACGCACTTCGTCCTTATAATCGGAAGGCAGTTCAGATGTGGATGAAAGATGGAAAGTATCCTGCATCTCACGCGCCGGATGATCCTGTGGCTGGAAAAGTGCATCAAAGTTCCAGAACGAACTCTGCACGATATCGCCTTTGATCTCAGTGAATCCCATCTCAAGAAAGATCTGGCGCATCTGGTCGATCAGGCGCTGGTATGGATGTGTCTTTGCACCATATACCGGCTTTGGCTTTGTATTAATATTATATGGACGGAAATTCTTGTTCTTCCATTCCCCACTCTTTAACAATTCAGATGTGATCTGGGTAATCTCTTCCTCAATAACGATTCCCTCAGCAACCAATGCCTTTCCTGCATCTGTGATAGAAATAAGCCTGTGTTTTTTCTCATGCTTTGACACAAGTTTTCGCTTGATAAGATCAGTTACGACTTTAAGATTGGCACCCAGTTCATCAATGGTCTGTGCATGATCCTTGAATATTTCAAGCACAATCTCATCATCACCCATGTCCGAATTACCGGTCGGAACAATCATGCCTCTGTCAATATTTGCCCAGCCTTTACGGCGAAGCCATCCTGTTGCAATCCCAACCATATTGGGAGACAGGCGCTGTTTCAAGTCTTCAATAGAAGTCGGTTCTGATATTGCATCGATTATCTGGCGCTCAGGCAATCCATCCTTTGCACATTCGATGCCTTCTGCTGTCAGTAAATACGTTTCAATGAGTTCCTCATCAACCCATGCAAGTCCCACCTCAGCCAACAAATATGCTGATTGCATAGCTGTCTCTATCTTTAAAAGTGATTCCTTTGCAAGTTCCTGTGGAGTTGCAGATGATGAAAATTCATCCAGTGCAAGCAATACGTTTTTGTCATTGGTTGTGAGGTTGTACTGAGCGCCCATAATAATTACACCTGATCTAATTGTACCTATAACTAATACCTATAATC
Source organism: Methanosarcinaceae archaeon (assembly GCA_019429165.1). GTDB lineage: Archaea > Halobacteriota > Methanosarcinia > Methanosarcinales > Methanosarcinaceae > Methanovorans. The sequence continues at coordinate 1,738 of JAHYJJ010000197.1, forward strand.
CATATTCATCCAGTCTATCCCTTGCAAGTTCACGCAATTCCTGATGTTCGATCAGGAAATCAGACATGAGTTCAGCAGCAAGTGATTTACAACTGCCGCACATACGCTTACCGCCGACACATTCGGAATGAAGTTCCATCAACTCCTTATCATCATCTATCAGATGGAACAAAAGCAGTTCATACACGGAACAATTCTCAGGTTCACCGCCATGTTTTTTCTGTTCATCAAGTGTAACGCAGCCTCCGGTCTTTGCACGCTTTACCTTCTTTGATGCTTCCTTAGGATCATCTGTAAGAGCAATAAGACTTTCAGGAACACTACTTGACATCTTGCCACCCTGAAGCCCTGACATGAACCTGTGATATGTTGCCGCAGTCGGCATGAAACCATATCCTCCAAAGTCCAGTTCCACCTGACGTACAGCATCGATTATCGAAGGGAAATCATCAGTTCCAAATACATCAACATGACCTTCGAATAGTTTGGCATTACCGGATACACGTTCTGCAACTTCTGCAAGTGCACCTTCAGGTGCTGCTTTGCCGCGAACACTTATGTAATGGTTGCCTTTGCTATCCTC
>JAHYJJ010000198.1:0-2308 GCA_019429165.1 Methanosarcinaceae archaeon
TTTAAATAACCTATTATCCCAAAACATACTTGACTGATGAAACTTGGGCAGGCATACAATCGTCTCATTCTCAGTATTATGAATAATTAATAGTTATATTAAATTTTGTCCGATGTTGTTTTTTATTATTTTCAATTGTGAGAATGATGGTAACTTATATATTGGTGGAAACCAAATATATTGATGTAAATATGATATTATATTATTATAGGGGATATATTATTATATATTTATATTTATATTTATCCTTCAAATCTTTTATTAAACAGGGGTGTGATATATCATGGATGACATGGAGGAAAGATTCCTAAGAACTGTGGGTGCTAAATATGTATGTGACATGTTGAAGATAATTTCAGATAAAAACTGTTCTGCCCAGATGATAAGCAAAGAACTTAACATTCCTATGGCATCTTCTTACAGGAAGTTAAATATGCTGGAAGATAACAAATTAATCTATTGTTCTAAGATCATTGTGAATCATTCTGGAAATGAAGAGAAGTTCTATGGTTCTTTGATTGATGATGCTACAATAAGATTCCATGAAGGAATTTTTTCTGTTGAACTACATCAGAAAGAAAATTGTGAAAGGATTGTAAAGATATGGGGAGATTGATACCTCATTTATTAATATGGGTCCCGAAGTAAATAATATGTAAAATCTGATACAGACATATTTTGATTATAGTATGTTATTTTGTACTATTATTATATTTTAGCAGGTTCTATTCTTACTGATTTTATATTCCGCAGAGATGTTTTGGAAACATTGTATTTGTATAGATGTAGTTGGATGGCTGCGTAATGTGATAATTGTATATGAAACTAAAAACAATGCGACAGTTGCCAGGCGGTACGTTCCATATATACTATATTGAATAATCGAAATCGTCAGCAAAAAGTGTATTAAAAACGTTGAAATACGCTGGCAGAGATTGAAAATTCGGTAGTGCCCAAGAAATCTTGACTTTGTATAATAATCATTATGCTGCGAGATTGCATGTTGATTTTAAGTATGTTGCTCGGAATCAATGCCAGTAACGGACTTGAACGATGGTAAAAGCAGATTAGGTCATGTAATCAGGGACACGACCAACCTTGGGACAATATTATTTCTTGAATCGATATGCTGTGGCGGTTTTTGGTATTTTTATCGTAAAAACTAACCGCTATGCTGCGGCAATTTTGTCCCAAGGCCGACACGACCGAAAATTCGATATGTATGCAGGGCAACGCCGTGCTACGCGCGTGTGGTAGAATCGTTTTTATCATGAACTCATTGAACATTATGTACCACAACGCTGCACCAGCTATACAAATACGAAACATTTTTTTATTGTATATAATGACACAATTTCAAAATCCAGTTATATTATCTGATACCGACTTTAATTAACATCTATTTAAATTAACATTCAACTTATAGATCATTATAAAATAAATGCCATCAAAAATCAACCACAGAGGACGCAGAAGACGCAGAGTTGTTAATTTTATACAACCATTCTCTGCGTGCTCTGCGGCCTGCACGCCCACAGGCGTAGCAGGCACTCAACTCCGCGAGAGGCGAGTGTCCTCTGCGGTAAAAGAATTGTTCTATATTAACTGAAATAACTGGATTTTGGAACAATAGTGGCATAAGACATGTTTTTCATTAATGAATTTCTAATGACGATTATGACTATTCTCAGCAATGATAATAATTTATAGTTTATTTATGAGAATAAGTTGTAATTGTTTAAAGAGGATAGATAGGATTAGTATGATTTTTTACCCATCCATAATTAATCCTGTCCAGCCTTTTCATTGTTTTATTCTAAGCATCATTTGGGTAGTTACATTGTGTATTTATCGACAATTAAAGATAACTCGATACTGGTTATTATCATTTTTTATAATGAGAATGATTTATTGTTCTTATATATGATTGGAATAAATTTAATCATACTGCAAATAAGGATATTACTCAAAATTGTTGTGTAAGATTTTGCAGTGGAGGTTTTTTGATTATGCAGCATAAAGATATAACAAAAAATGATGAAAGGGCTTTATTGAAAATACTCGGTGCTAAACATATGGCTGCTATATTGAACATGAGTTCAGTAAAGCAATGCTCTGCCCATATGTTAAGCGATGAACTTAATATTCCGATGGGATCTGCTTACAGGAAACTCAAGATACTTGAAGATGCAAAATTGATCTATCTTGCACAGGTCATTGTGAATAAATCGGGCAACGAGGAAAAGTATTATGGTTGTTTGCTCGATAAGGCTACAATAAATTTCCATGATGGAACCTTTTCCATTAA
>JAHYJJ010000020.1:0-17368 GCA_019429165.1 Methanosarcinaceae archaeon
ATGTTATTTTTCGGCAGACCCTAAGAATTGTTCATATGGGAAAGGATATATTGTTGTTAGGAGTGATTTCATATGTCCTTAGTTTTGTTTGCATGTTTGGATACACCAAACAAACTAAGGACACTTATATTATTAAAACTGTCAAACTTGGGTAATAATTTAATTTTATTCACGGTATCAATTAATATAATTTCAACCGCAAATAAATGCAGATAAACTCACCTGCTATTGCAGTTTGGTGCCTGCAACGCTTACAGCGTAAGCAGGTAACGCAGATATTATTGCTCTGTTCGAATCATTAAATTTAATCCCAAACAAAAAAGGAATCCAAAAAAATGCTAATACTCTCAGGCGGCACCGGAACACCAAAATTGCTAAACGGACTTCGTACTCTCATCCCATCCGAAGACATCACAGTGGTTGTGAATACTGCAGAGGACATCTGGGTGTCCGGCAACCTAATAACTCCTGATATAGATACTGTTTTGTACCTGTTCTCAGACAGGATTGACACTGAAAAATGGTGGGGAGTTGCAGGGGACACATTCCGAACCTATGAAGCAATGAAATCATCAGGGTATAATGAAGCAATGATGATCGGCGACTTTGACCGCGCGACCCACATAATGCGCTCGGATATTTTACGAACCGGTGGCACTCTGACATCTGCGATCCAAAAACTATGCGGTTCATATAACATCAAGGCAGATATACTTCCAATGTCAGACGACCCGGTATCCACAATGATAACAACACCGCAGGGCAAGATGCATTTTCAGGATTTCTGGATCAAAAATTATGGTGAGTTAGATGTGATTGCTGTTTCAATAGACGGCATTTCTGATGCTGCGATTGCACCTGCTGTACTTGAGGCACTTGAGACGGACGATGAAGTGTTAATCGGGCCGAGTAACCCAATAACAAGTATAGGACCTATTCTTGCACTGCCCGGGATGCGCAAAATACTGAAACACAAAAAAGTAATTGCAGTAAGTCCTATAATTGGCAGAGAACCTGTGAGCGGTCCGGCAGGGAAACTCATGCAGGCGCGTGGGTTTGAAGTATCGTCTGTTGGTGTTGCGAAATGTTATCAGAATATTGTGGATGTATTTGTAATTGATGAGCGCGACACGGCTGATATGTTAGATTTTGACGACATTGGATGCGAAGTTGTGCGTGCTGACACATTGATGAGATCTGTGGATGTAAGTGTTGGACTTTCAAAGCAGATATTAGGTTTTTTTGAGGGGATGTAGGTTGTTTTTGTATTGTATAGGGGCCTATGGCATCAATCTAACATCTGGAAATAACATTAATTTTTGCCGTTTAATTCCATCTAAAATTTAATAAATTCGCAATCATCCAACTTATTTTTAATTATACACATAATAATAATATAATAATAATAATAATAATAATAATAAAGTAATAATAATAATAACAATAAATAATAATAAAACTCAAAACTGGTAGTGTTGTATTGTAGTGGAGCATACCACTACAATTATAGCATACATACGAAAAATTAAAAGAAAAAACAAGGATGGAACAATTAAAACATATTATGCAGAAGTAAAATCTGTTCGAGAAGAAGACAAAGTAGTTCAGCGGTATATCCGATCATTGGGTGCCGACCTCGAAAATCCCACAAACATAGCAATTGAACCAACCCATTTTTCATACCTATCTTTGCGGTTAATGCAAGGCTCACTAACACCGAATGATTTTTTTGAAATGTTAGAAAATATGGGTCAGCCAGTGAAAAATAAAGAGCTTAAGCGACTCGGTATTCATTATGATTTTGAAAAAAAAGCACTCCATCTCCCTATCTTACCAGATGAACTTAAAACGAGAAAAATCTCCCTTCGGTCGATTTGACTCGGACTATATAATTCTATAAATTATATACTATTAAAAATCCAACACAATGAATTATTAACAATATATCTTATATATAGCTCTGTATAAATATTCTCACTTCTTCGCATTACAACATCTGCGTTCATTTGCGTGCATCTGCGGTTAAAAAAATGTTGATAATGATTTGAAATGAGCCTGGACAATACCGAATCAACCGCAGATATACTCACCTGCTATCGCAGTTGAGTGTTTGTAGTGCTTACAGCGTAGCAGGTAACGCAGATACGCTTCGCGTTGGTTTTTTAATTCTATCCACTGCTTCGTTGAATATCTCATAACAAATGCCACAACGGGCAACCGTCAAAAGAAAGGTCGGGATTTTCGGATGCCTGGGTCTGTGCAGAATTTACATGAACTGCTGCGGGAGGCATCAAGATCATGGAGGGAGAAAACATTTTGTTTATTGCGCTTTCGTATCTGGATCGAATTCAATTGCCTTATCAATAGCCACAATTGCTTCCTCAAATTTTTCAAGATTATAGAGTGCATGACCTTTAAATTTCCAATTCGATGCGTCTTGTGGATCTAATTCGATTGCCTTATCGAAAGCCTCAATTGCTTCCTCATATCTTTCAAGATCATAAAGTGCATAACCCTTAAAGAACCAATTCGATGCGTCTTTCGGATCTAATTCGATTACCTTATCAAAAGCCTCAATTGCTTCCGAATATTTTTCAAGATTAAAAAGTGTATGACCTTTAAAGATCCAATTAATTGTGTCTTTTGGATCTAATTCTGTTGACTTATCGAAAGCCTCAATTGCTTTCTCATATTTTTCAAGATCATAAAGTATCTTACCTTTAAAGTACCAATAAGATGCGTCTTGTGGATCCAATTCTGTTGCCTTATCATAAGCCTCAATTGCTTCTTCATATTTTTCAAGATCATAATGTGCACGACCTTTAAAGAACCAATTCGATGCATTTTGTGGATCTAATTCGATTGCCTTATTCAAAGCTTCAACTGCATCTTCATATTTTTCAAAATTAAAAAATGCCTTACCTTTAAATTTCCAATTCGATGCATTTTGTGGATCTAATTCGATTGCCTTATTCAAAGCTTCAACTGCTTCTTCATATTTTTCAAGATTAAAAAATGCCTTACCTTTAAAGTTCCAATTAGATACGTCCTCTGGATTGAATTCGATTGCCTTATTCAAAGCCTCAACTGCTTCCTCATATTTTTCAAGATTAAAAAATGCCTTACCTTTAAATTTCCAATTCGATGCGTCTTGTGGATCTAATTCTATTACCTTATCAAACGCCTCAATTGCTTCTTCATATTTTTTAAGGTTGTAAAGCGCATGACCTTTAAAGAACCAATTCGATGCATTTTGTGGATATAGTTCTATTGCCTTATTCAAAGCCTCAATTGCTTCCGAATATTTTTCAAGATTAAAAAATGCTTTACCTTTAAATTTCCAATTTGATGCGTCTTGTGGATCTAATTCTATTACCTTATCAAACGCCTCAATTGCTTCTTCATATTTTTTAAGGTTGTAAAGCGCATGACCTTTAAAGAACCAATTTGATGCGTCTTGTGGATCTAATTCTATTACCTTATCAAAAGTCTCAATTGCTTCTTCATATTTTTCAAGATCGTAAAGTGCCTTACCTTTAAAGAACAAATATAATTCATTTTGTGGATCTAATTCAATTGCCTTATCAAAAGCCTCAATTGCTTCTTTGTATTTTTCAAGATCGTAAAGTGTCTTACCTTTAAAGAACAAATATAATTCATTTTGTGGATCTAATTCAATTGCCTTATCAAAAGCCTCAATTGCTTCTTTGTATTTTTCAAGATCATAAAGTGCCTTACCTTTAAAGAACCAATAAAATTCATTTTGCGGATCTAATTCGATTGCCTTATCAAAAGCCTCAATTGCTTCTTCATATTTTTCAAGGTTGTAAAGCGCATGACCTTTAAAGTTCCAATTAGATGTGTCTTCTGGATTTAATTTTATTGCCTTATCAATAGACTTAATTGCTTCTTCATATTTTTTAATATCATAAAGTGCATGACCTTTTAAGTTCCAATTAATTGCGTCCTCTGGATCTATGTTTATTGCCATATCAAACGCCTCAATTGCTTCAACATATTTTTTAATATTATAAAATGCATGACCCTTAAATAACCAATTAGAAGCGTTTTCTGGATATAGTTCTATTGCCTTATCCAAAGCCTCAATTGCTTCTTCATATTTTTCAAGGTTGTAAAGCGCATGACCTTTAAAGTTCCAATTAGATGTGTCTTCTGGATTTAATTCAATTGCCTTATCCAAAGCCTCAATTGCTTCAGCATATTTTTCCAGATTAAAAAGTGCATGACCTTTAAAGTTCCAATTCGATATGTCTTCCGGATTTAATTTTATTGCCTTATCAAACGCTTCAGTTGCTTCAGCATATTTTTCCAGATTAAAAAGTGCATGACCTTTTAAATTCCAATTAATTGCGTCTTGTGGATCGAATTCTATTACCTTATCAAAAGCCTTAATTGCTTCCTCATATTTTTCAAGATTATAAAGTGAATGACTTTTTAAGTTCCAATTAATTGCATCTTCTGAATCTAATTCTATTACCTTATCAAAAGCCCTAATTGCTTCCTCATATTTTCCAAGATCATAAAGTGCCTTACCTTTAAATTTCCAATTAATTACATCTTCTGGATCTAATTCAATTGCCTTATCAATAGCCTCAATTGCTTCATCATATCTCTCAAGATCATAAAGTATCTTACTTTTAAAGTGCCAATTAATTGCTTCTTCTGGATCTAATTCTATTGCCTTATCAAAAGCCTTAATTGCTTTATCATATTTTCTAAGATCATAAAGTGACTTACCTTTAAAGTACCAATTAGATGCGTCTTTAGGATCTAATTTTATTGCTTTATCATAAGCCTTAATTGCTTTATCATATTTTCCAATATCATAAAGTGCATGACCTTTTAAGTTCCAATTAGATACATTTTCAGAATCTAATTCAATTGCTCTATCAAAAGCCTCAATTGCTTCCTTATATTTTTCAAGATCAGAAAGTGCCTTACCTTTTAAGTTCCAATAAAATTCTTTTTCTGGATCTAATTCAATTGCCTTATCAAAAGCCTTAATTGCTTCCTCATAATTTTCAAAATCAGAAAGTGCCTTACCTTTAAAGAGCCAATAATCTTCATTTTTTGGATTTAATTCAATTGCCTTATCAAAAGCCTTAATTGCATCCTCATATTTTTTAAGATCATAAAATGTATGACCTTTAAAGAACCAATAACCTTCATTTTTTGGATCTAATTCAATTGCCTTATCAAAAGCCTTAATTGCTTCCTCATATTTTTCAAGATCATAAAGTGCATGACCTTTTAAGTTCCAATTAATTGCATCTTCTGGATCTAATTCAATTGCCTTATCAAAAGCCTTAATTGCTTCCTCATATTTTTCAAGATCATAAAGTGCATTACCTTTAAAGTTCCAATTAAATGCATCCTTTGGATCTAATTCTATTGCCCTATCAAAAGCCTTAATTGCTTCCTCATATTTTTCAAGACCATAAAGTGCATGACCTTTTAAGCTCCAATTAGATGCTTTTTTGGGGTATAATCTATCTCGTAATAATGCATGATTTTTGGATATATTGGTGAAATTATTATCATTATCATTATGATGAGTAAATTTCTGCATATTTGTATCTACCAATGGACATGCTTAAATACTATATGGCGACGTTTGCACGATTTATGGGGTATAGATGTGGCCTGAATTAGATGCAACTGATGTAAAAATCAGATAAGTACTGATATTAAGTATTCACAATTTTGTGTAAAATAATAGTTCCTGTGTAAAAAAAGTAAAGAGTCTATGTGAAAAATTTGAGCACAATTCGACACAAAGGCTATGCAACTTAACAGATTCCCACTGAATCTAAACATTCTGTCTGCGATTCAGCGCATACATCTGGACCTTCTTCATCCTTGCAAGATTTAACACCCGTTCCATCTCATTCTCCTCTAAAGTTTTAGATTTGATATATCCACTATCCACTGCTTCGTTGAATATCTCATAACCAATGCCGGAACGGGCAAGTACCGTTGTCCAGCCCTGTGGTGAACCTACACCACCAAAAGAGAGGTCTGAATTTTCGGCTGTCAAGTCTGTGCAGAATTTACATGAACTGCTGCGGTAAGCATCAAACTCATGGAGGGCAAAACTTTTTGTTTCATCTTTTGTCTCAAATTCGAACTGCCCTTTGCGTATTTTCATAAACTCGATATTTTCAAGTTTCATATCCTTGCTTTCAACAAATTCTTTAATGCCGTCATGTGAAAAAGTATCCATGCAAAAAAGTCCCATCTTCAGGATATTTGCTCTCATGAACATGTGCAAAAAACCATAAGGGCTTTTTTGCATCTTGTGGACTGCATCGATATTACAACCTGGACCCACAAAAGCAATGCTTCGCATACCCTGTTGGATCGAACTCATCAGTGCTTCCATAGTCATACTGTGAGTATAGATACTGCCGGTAGACCGGATAATATCGTCATACGTTTTCGCAATGATTGGAATCGGTCTCCACGGTTCATCTTCAGACTTGACAGTAACGATCGCACAGTCGATCAACCCCTCTTCAAGAGCATATGCAAGCATTGAAGTTACCACTCCACCATCCTGTCCCTTGAGATCACTGATGGCAGTTTTTGCACTGTAACCAAAACGTAAACGTCCGATCAACCCTTCTTCAGTGGTAATGGTTCTCGGACATTGATTATAACAGACGCCGCAAGAAGTACACGGACCTACCAATTTTGGCTGATCATTAACGATAGATATGAACTCGCAGGTCGATGCACATGCACCACAGAGGGTACAGATGCCGGGGTTTATGATATCTTTCCTGAGTTTTCCAAACGATATTCGTTCCTTCTCTTTAAGAGTACGCTTAAGTCTGATCACATTCTTTTCAAGTTCATCGAATTTCTTCTTGCATTCAGGACTACAGAAATGATATTTTGTACCGCCGTAATCAGAAATAAATGGGGTAGTGGGCGGGACTATTTTTTTACAGATAGGGTCGATCGACATGTAAATAATTTATATCTCGTATTTGTTTAGCGATTTTTGACACCAATTCAATCCGCCGCAGGCGGCGCATCCCTCTGTCATCGATAAAATCCTCAATTTTCGCATTTTTGTGAAATAAGCGAGGATATTCTCGGATTCGTAAGTGTTGGAGTATGTCGCATGTGGCGGTTGTATTGGTTTTAATTTCAAATCATTATCGTGTGAAAAGCCAAATTGCAACAATGACAATAATTCCCAACACTATCCAAATCTTCAGTCCGCAACCACTTTTACAGCCACAGCCGCAACTATGATTTTCTTCATTTTCACAATCATCTTCAGGTTTACAACAATCCATAATATTACCTCATTGATCTGTATTCTAATTCTAATTCTAACTCTTATTCTTCAAACGTTTTTCCACAATATTCGGCCACACAGATGCCGATACTATCATGCTCAGGATGAATACGAATACTGCACGTGCTGTTATATCAACCTGTGTATAAAGCGGTGTCGCCATGCCACTTTTCTTCAGTATTGCCAGCAATACGAATACGACTGACAATACAACAGACGATACAACGCTTGCGATAAGGCTGTATTTCCCGACCTTACCTTTCATGACTACTTCTTACATATCACTTCACCTCTGCCTGTCCAACAATGTCATTTTATCCTGCTCCTTTTCATGAGAAGTGAGTTCATAGTTACCGATACCGAACTCATTTCCATGAACGCGGCTGCAAGTGCGGGTGTAATCAATATCTTGTGCACGAATGGGTACAATATGCCGGCAGCGATCGGTATGCCGATGCTGTTGTAACCGAACGCCCAGAACAGGTTTTGTTTGATCTTCCGCATGGTGAGTTTGCTCAGGCGTATCGATGAAACGACATCCTGAATGTCGTTCTTGATAAGCACGATCTGTGCCGACTCCATTGCAACATCGGTCCCTGCACCCATCGCAATCCCGATATCCGATTGCATAAGGGCAGGTGCATCGTTAATTCCGTCCCCGACCATTGCCACGATCTTTCCTTCGTCCTGAAGTTTCTTAACCTCGGCTGCTTTGTCTTCCGGCAGGACTTCGGACAATACGCGATCAATTCCGACCTGCTGTGCAATGGCAGATGCAGTTCTTGCATTATCACCAGTCATCATAACAACTTCAATGCCGAGATCATGAAGTTTCTCAACGGCTTCCTTTGAGTTCTCCTTAAGAGTGTCTGCAACTGCAACTATACCAATGGCTTCGTTATCCAGTGCTATTAGCATGGCAGTCTTGCCTGAATGTTCAAGTGTTTCCATATCCTCACTAAGTTCCGTGGCATCTATACCATTGTCAGCCATGAGTTTTCGCGTACCAAGAAGTATTCGCTTACCTTCAAATTCAGCCTCGACACCGTGGCCGGCAATAGACTTGAACGAACCGGCATTTCGAATCTCAATATTACGATCCGTTGCACCGTTGACAATAGCTTCACCAAGCGGATGTTCTGAACCTTTCTCGGCAATTGCAGCAATTTGCAGTACCTCATCATCGGTGTGGTGTAATGTTGATATGATGTCAGTAAGTTGTGGTTCGCCTTTTGTGAGTGTGCCTGTCTTATCGAACACAATGGTGTTTAATTTGTGTGTCTGCTCCAGAGCCTCGCCGCCTTTTATCAGTATACCATTCTCGGCGCCTTTGCCTGTACCCACCATGATTGCGGCGGGTGTTGCAAGACCTACTGCGCACGGGCAGGAGATGACAAGCACTGTGATGGAGATAAGTAGGGAGAACAGGAACGGACTGACTCCTGCAAAGGTAGATGTGCTCGCAACACCAAACATCTCAAAGCCTATGAAGAACCAGAAGAAGAATGCAAGGAGCGATATTACATGCACGGCAAGTATGAAATGTCCTGCCACGATGTCTGCAATTCGCTGGATGGGTGCTTTGGATGTCTGGGCATTCTCAACAAGTTCGATTATCTGTGCAAGAGCTGTGTCTGCACCGACCTTTGCAGCCCTGAACCTAAATGACCCCAATTTGTTGATCGTTGCACCAATTACTGTATCGTCAGGTTTCTTTTCAACAGGTATACTCTCGCCTGTGATCATTGATTCATCGACAGCCGATGAGCCTTCGATGACTATTCCATCAACAGGAAGTTTCTCACCCGGGCGCACTACTACAATGTCGCCGACCGTCACTTCTTCAACAGGGACTTCTTTTTCCTCGCCGTCAACAAGTATCCGTGCGGTCTTTGCCTGCAAACCCATGAGTTTCCGGATGGCTTCGGAGGTCTTGCCTTTGGTCTTTGCTTCAAGATACCTGCCGAATATGATGAATGTGATGAGCATCACTGCAGTATCATAATACAGGTGCTCGTAACCTGGCCCAAGGTCAAGGAACGTTGCTGCAACACTGATGACGTAGGCAGCACCCGTTCCTGTCGCTATAAGGAGATTCATGTCGGTGACGCCGTGCTTCAATCCCTTATAGGTTCCTGTGAAGAACTGTCTGCCCGGGAAGAGCATTACTACAGTCGTCAGGGCAAAGAGCACGATATGATTTGTCAAAAACGTGGGCACGAACGAAAGCAGATTCGGGAACATCCCGGTCATGCTTCCAAGTGTAATGGGGATACCGAATACAACTGCAATAAGAAGATTGTTGCGCTGTTTTGTGATCTCTTCTTCACGTGCCTGACGCTCACGGTCTTCTGCACCTTTTTTATAGTATATAATTTATAGAATTATATAGTCCGAGTCAATCTGAGCGTCAGCGAAGATTTTCTCGTTGTATATAATCTATAGGATTATGTACTCCAAGTTAATGCGAACGAAGTGAGCATTTTCTTGTCAGCTTTGAGAGATGCTGTGTATCCTATTCCTTTAATGGCAGAAATCATATCTGCCGGGGATACCCGAGATGAATCGTATTCCACCTGCGCTCTTTCAAGTGTAAGATTTACTGTTGCAGATTTAACGCCTTCGAGTTTACTGAGCACACGCTCAATGTTCTGGACACATTCCGTTGACGTCAATTACGGCTTTCATACAACTCCCGCACTCATGTTGAAAGTAATGTGTTGGTAGTATATATTTTTAGTTCAGGTTATGCTTTATATCCTGCTTCAACAACTGCTGCCCTGATCGCATCAGTGTTGGTCTTGCCTTCATCGTAATCTACGGTTGCCTTACCAGCTTTAAGATCCACTTCTACCTTGGATACACCATCTACGCCTGATATTGCTTTGTTTACAGCCATCTGGCAGTGTCCGCACGACATTCTTTCTATTTTGATTGTTTCTGTTGTCATTATTTTAACCTCACAGTATTTATGTTTACAGTAAGTGTATAGTTGGGATTGTAAGTATATAGGGTTTACGGAAATTAGTTCTGTAAAATATTTTGTTGGTGAAGTTTTCAAATGTTAAATTCACTTTACCGCGATGCGTCATTATTTGAATGTATTTGCGATTCATTTTCTGTATCGCCGCTTTCAATCACGATCATCCGAATAGATCTCCTTAACTCTTCCAACCTGACCGTCTTTTAGCTTAACCTTTATTCCGTGTGGGTGATTTGAAGATTTTGTCAATATTCTATCCACAACACCTTGAGTTATTTTCCCGCTCCTTTGATCTTGTTTTAAAACAATCCCAACACTCATACTTTCTTTGATATTTGCTCTATTAGTACCCTTGTTCATGATAATATCTAAATTCATGAACATATAACAAATACATTTCCATCAAATTTGACTGCGTTAGTTGAGCAAATTTAAAGATAACAAAATTATTCTTTCGTAACCATGGACCCAAATTCCACAACCCTCTTAAGCACAAAATGAGAAGCAATTCCAGTCAACGAATATGCCAGCACTATCGCAAAAAAGATTCCTTTTAATCCGAACAAATATGACCCCAGATAAGCCAGTGGAATATACAACCCGAACATCTGTACCACCATTAGAGCCGCAGAATGGCCCGGTTTGTGTAAAACATTCAAAGTCATGGTCGATATCTGGAAAACACCAAATAAAGCATACCCGATAGGAACGATCCACAAATAAAGAATGGTTATGGATATGACCAGTGGATCATCATTGAACAACGAAGCGATCGGTCTGGCTGTAAGTGCAAGGATCGTAAACATTCCCACACCCCATATCAGTGAAAAAACATTACTGTATTTAACTCCCAGTTTTACCCGATCATACCGACCGGCTCCCAAATTCTGGCCTACAAATGGCCCGATAACCGTTGAAAGGGAAAAGATGACTGTCAGTGCAAAGAATTCAATACGGGTGCCAACACCAAAAGCTGCAACTGCTTCATGTCCATACGAAGATACTAAAGCAATTATAAAGCCCACGGCAATGGGATAAAGGACTCTGGTTCCGGCAACCGGTAATCCAATGTAGAGGATGCTTTTCCATGAGTTGATAACCGTTTTTACTGGAGGCAATTCCAATGTTATCATTCTATCCCGATAGTAGAGCACCCATATAGCGACAACTAATGTAATTGCCCTTGCAACAACAGTAGCAATGGCTGCCCCGGCCAGCCCAAGCATTGGGAACGGTCCAATACCGAATATCAATAAAGGGTCAAGAATAACATTGACGATCACTGCCACAAGCATAATGGCGCTCGGGGTTTTGGTATCACCCGTTGCACGTATGGCATTGTTACCCACCATTGGGATAATAAGAAAGAGAACCCCGGGATACCAGATCACCATGTATTCACTGATAAGGGGAATTATCTCCGGTGTAGCACCAAGTAGACTGAAAAAAGGTTCAATGGTCAGAAGCCCAAATATCACAAAAAATGTGACCAATAACATCGATAAGATCAGACTGTCTGTTGTCAGTCGCTTCACTCTATAATGGTCTCCCCTCCCAATCGCCTGTGAGATCACAGCAGATGCACCGATACCAATTCCCATTGCAAGACTGCCAATAACCATTACCACTGGGAAGGTAAAGCTCAATGCTGCAAGTTCCTGTGTACCCAGTTTCCCGACAAAGAATGTATCAACTAGATTAAATGCGACCATCCCAACCATTCCGACGATCATCGGCAATGTCATATTGAAAAGAGTTTTTGCGACAGGTCCTTCGATAAGTTGAGCTTTTTTGGTATTATCCATAAAACATCCTCGGCCCAACTAACATCTGGATAGATTATAATATTATTCCAATTTTCAAAAAAGCTCAAAAGCGCGGTTAGCGATCATTTCGTTGGTGTTCATGTTCTGTGGCGTTACGGCTCCTGTCTGTAACGGATACACAGGAACTGGTCGTAGAACATCCTTTTCAGCATAACCACACAATACATCCTTATATCCTGCCAATCTATTATACACACAATGGTAAGTTACAAGGCAATAGTAAGATCTGTCATTAAGAATGCCGACATTATCCTTGAGGTAGTCGATGCGCGGTTCCCTGACGAGACACGCAACAACGAAGTCGAACAAAGTGTGTTCCGTGCGAAAAAACCATTGATCATAGTCATGAACAAGTGCGACCTTGTATCAAAGAAAAACATTGAGGGGGCAAAAAAGCGCTTCTCCAAAATTGCGCCTACAGTTTTTATATCGAGCAAAGACAAATCAGGAACAACAATGCTGAGATACAAGATCCTTGAACTTGCCAATGTTGAAAGAGGGCGCGATGTAATGGTGGGAAGTGTTGGTTATCCCAACACAGGCAAATCATCAGTGATAAATGCAGTAGTGGGCTCAAAAAAAGCCAGCACATCCTCAATATCAGGTCACACAAGAGGAGTGCAACACATAAAGGCAGGATCCAGGATCAAGTTTATAGACACCCCTGGCGTAATCCCATTTGGCGATAACGATGAGTATATACAGGGAATGCTTGCGGTAAAAGACTCAACACATCTGAGTGATCCGATCGGTGTTGCCTTGAAAATAATAAAAAAGATGTGCTCTGAGAACAAAAGTGCCTTGGAATCTTTCTACAACTTCACAATAGAAGGGGATGGAGAAAGTATGGATTCCTATGATATTCTTAAACTCATAGGCTTGAAAAGCAATTTTTTGAAACAAAAAGGCGAAGTTGATGAGATGCGGACTGCTGTCAGGGTAATTAATGACTGGCAGAATGGAAAACTTCTTCTCTAATGTAAATTGAAGTTGAATTTTGAATTAAAAATAGTAAGTTTAGTTCAAAATAAGACCAACATGACCGCCGCAGGCGGCATATTTCCACCCTAAGCACAAATTTAAAATCTATGTGGAATGTATAGGGGGCCGATGGAAGATATTCGTTGGTAATTGATGACGGAATACGCCGCCTTCGGCGGTTTGTGTCGTTATTTAAAATATAGTGTCTGTCCTAAACCTATTAACTAACCCGCACCGCATCCTCGATAGCCTTTTGCCACGCACCAGCATCATCAACCTCAATCTCGCGCTTGCAAAAATCATCTCCCGATTCCGAAACAATGAGTTTCGCTTTTTTGAACATGCCACCGTTTATAACCTGTGAACCAAGAATATTCTTTACCTTTATTTCGTCCCTCGAATCATCACGCATGTTAATGATCGCCAACCGCTTATTTGTAAGTATCACAAATTGCGTACCCATCCGTACCAATTTCAAAAGATGCTCACCCTTCAAATAATCTGCCCGCAGCCGCCCGAGCAGTTCGAGCACTCTTTCACGGTTATTTGGTTGAATACCGATGATCTCAATATCCTTTGAACCTGTCAGAAGAAATATGTGTTTTGTTTCGGCGTGCACACCTATGATCTCATTTGTTCCGATGCGGCGGAATATCTCTGATTTATTAGAAAGAATGCCTCCGGTTTCTTTTTTTAAAAAAATGTTCTTGTTCGTAACGATCATCGTAAGCCTATCTCTATCAATCACAACCGACTCGCTTGAAAGTATATTCTCGCCGCTTTTGAGGATCGCTCCATCGATTGCGGAATTTTTTTTATCAGGCAATTCTGGGGCACTTTCTGCGGAGAAGAGTTGTGTTTGTGTATTCGGGCAATAATGGTTCAGCATTCCAATAAGTAAAGCGCCGCCTATAAGTTTCACATTATGCTCTGCAGCTTCACCCTCTGCTTCTTTTGTGAAACTGGATGTGGTTACAATTATCACCCCATCCACATTATCGCGGTATCGCAAACTGCTATACTCGCGTACCTCTTTTACACCAACGGCATCAGCATACCGTTTGACCTGAACAAGCCATCTGTGTGAAATACCAAAATGTTCAAGCGAAAGTTCGATATCGACCCCACCATCACGGGAATATTGGGTGACACTTGCCCCGTACCCCATCTGTTTGAACAGATACGCTACAAGGTTTTCAAGATCGCCAGGAGTTGTGCTCAAAAGATGTTCGAGCGTCCATTTGGCCATATCAGTCCTCGCCAACTGAGTATGAAAGACCGCATTCCTGGCAAGAATAAGTAATTGCTCTGGCACCCTTTTTGCTCTTCTCTTCAGTGGTTTTCATCCATGTGCCGCAGGTTATGCATTTTTGGTCGAAGATTGTACGGTCCTTTGTAGGCGATTTTGATTTATTTTTTCCTGCCATTTTTTCACCATTCACAATGCTGAAATGTATATAACTTATATCAATCATTTGAATACTTAACATTTATTGATTCTGCGCGGTTGTGCGCAATTCATGCAAAGCAGTTAAATCCATTCAGGACTAATACATGTGTGTGATAAATTATGGCTGTAAAGATTAACAAAGATAAATGCGATCGTAACCGGATGTGCGTCATTGTTTCAGCATGTCCCGTGGGTGCAATTAAACAAAGAAAGATTGGCCCCATACTTGCAGATTATCCTGAAATTGATGAAGACAAATGTACAGAATGCGGAATCTGCATAAAGGAATGTCCACATGGTGCAGCATATAAAGAATGATTGAACAATTGTCGGAAGCAAAACACTGAGAGGAAGCGATAAAAAATGGCAAAGTCGAAAAAATGTGAAATTGGTAAAGGTGTCAAAGAAGTCGCAAAATTAAAAATAAATCGATGTGATCGATCTCCTCTCTGTCCTGCTAAAAAAATATGCCCTCTGGATGCGATAACACAAAAAAGAAGGGGATTTTTGAACTTATTTGCCGATTATCCCGAGATCGATCAAAGTAAATGCATGGGATGTGGAGTGTGCGTTGATGCTTGTCCCCGTGGTGCAATTTATATGAAACCGATCGACACGAAAAACAACAACAAAAACAACAACAAAAACAACAACAACAATAATAAGTCACATAAAAATAAGTAATATCGTTATAAAATAAGGGTGAGTTCAATGGACGAATTGGAAGCGATCAGGAAAAAGAAGATGGGACAAATTATCAAAAAAAAAGAACTTGAAGGTTATCCGGATAAGCCTGTCATTGTTACGGATGCAGATTTCAATATATTTATATCAAAATATCCATTGGTTGTAGTTGACTGCTGGGCAGAATGGTGTGGCCCATGTCGTATGCTTGCACCGACCATTGATGAACTTGCCACTCAGTACAGGGGAAAGATAGTATTCGGAAAACTTGATACTGACAATAATCGTGCAACTTCAATGCAATATAAGATATCGAGTATTCCTGCGATGCTTGTTTTCAAGAACGGGAATTTCGTAGGGCAGATCATCGGTGCAGTTCCAAAAGAGCAAATTGTCAAGCAATTGCAACCTCTTATGTGAAAAATGGAAGTGAAATGAATGTCAAAACCAAGAATTGCAGATAGTCCTACAGTACGTTTTATTGACCTTAAGTCAAAACCATATTTTATTGTCGCGTCCGTTGAGGTTGGAAACACCACTACAAAGTGCATCCTGACAGCCACAAATATGGAAGATGGAAAGACAAGACATGTGACAAAAGTCGTAAAGATGACGAGGGATGTGCGCAATCCTTTGCCTGGTGAAGTGGTTTTTGGAAGGACATTGAATGGCATTGAACTGACACGCGAGTCGGTTTCTGAACTTGTCCGCAATACCCTTGTTGAGGCTGTGAAAAAGGCAAATCTCGATATTAAGACTGACCTAAATTTCGTTGTACGTTCAACAGGAGTAGTTGCAGGTTTTGACGTGCCAGAAGAGGTGGGCGAGTTCATTAAAGCATTGGCTGATGGTTGTCTTTTGGCAGGCGTTCCTCCAAAGAATATGACTCCACCAATGACCATTGAGAATTTACCTAAAAAATTTCAAAAGTTCAGTAAACTTAAACAGGTTGTATTTGACGGTGCAGTAGCAAGTGTCAACCCCCCGCTTGGTTCAACAGGTGTTGAGATCGTCGCAAATGAGATGGAAGGCGAACTTGCAACGGCGGGTATTAAGGAAGGTGCTAAATGGGCAAATGTTGATTTCAGGAATCCGTGCCTTTCAATTGATTTTGGAACTACGCTTGATGGTCGCATTACCAGCGATGACAGGCCTTATGCAAAGACGATTGGTAATTTCTGTGGTTATGCAGGTGCTATTCCTGATGCTATGATCAAAGGCACGCACACAGTTGATGTGATCCTTGGGACTGCATTGGATGTTTTTGATGAAAAAAAGACTGATATAATGACACTTAAACTAAATGGCAAGATTATCCGCGAGTATGCTGAAAAGATCCATGATCATATAATTATCGAAAAAGTTCCAAAAGATCGTACTCGATATGGAAGCGTGCCTGTAAATCCAGGGGCTGCCGATGAACTGGGGGTAGTCCTCATTGGCTGTGATGTTGGAGAGAATGGTTCTGACATGAGCAAACTGTCAGAACTTGGCGGTGAGATCTATAAGAAACACGGGCTCAAGATATTATTTGCAGTAATCGATGAGGTCATGGCAAAAGTTGTCTACCGTCTTGTAAAGGTTGCACAAGATGCGGGACTTGTATTTGAAAATACATCAATTGGCATAACCGGAAGAGCAGGGATCAGTGGTAACAAGCCAAAACTTACTTTGAAGTATCTTGAAGATCTCAACATAAATAACAATATTGATGAGCGCGTGGTTTTCGTGGATGATGGGCTTGCAAGAGGCGCAGCAGTCATGGCACGTTGCATGAACTCACTTGGCACAACCCAAAACCCTCTTGGTGGCCATTCCGGCGGCAAATGTATTCTGGGGCAGAGAATTAAGTTGCAGGGTTAAAGTTAGATTAACTCCAACTTCCATAGTTATCAATTGGTATTTGACAAGTGCATATAAACACTTGTTAAATAGCAACGAAATGCATATAAATGAAATTCACCCACTTTTTGTACCCAACATTTTTTATAAATCTGGCATTGAGCACTAATTGTATACAAAAAAGGTTTTTATTTACTGGTGGGGTGTTGTTGTGCAGGGTGTTTAATTAGTTCATGATAAAAACGATTTACATCACGCGTGTAGCGCGCATT
>JAHYJJ010000021.1:0-17359 GCA_019429165.1 Methanosarcinaceae archaeon
TTAAACTTAAACTTAAACTTAAACTTAAACTTAAACTTAAACTTAAACTTAAACTTAAACTTAAACTTAAACTTAAACTTAAACTTAAACTTAAACTTAAACTTAAACTTAAACTTAAACTTAAACTTAAACTTAGTGTTTGTTTAGTTATTTTTGACGCCGAAACAACAACGCCGTAGGCGGCATGGTACGACATAAACGAGAAAATAATCTCTTATTGTTGCATTAATTCGAAGTACGCAATCTTACCACAAGACTAGCAGAAAAGTCCATATTACGAGGGTCAGTGGTATGGAAATACGCCGCCTACGGCGGTTGTATCTATTTTAGTTTCAGACAGAACAATCTAATTTGCAACGATCTTATCACATCTATACAAAAACTAAACTTAGGTCAAAACTTAGATATAAACTTACGAAACAACCTTTAATATCCCGATCTTTGGCTCGTAACACATGCCTTTTGCAAGCAGTTTGCGAACCGCTGCAACAATAACATTCTCAGCCATTCCGCGAGATTTTGCGATTATTATGAGTTCAGCGTAATTGATGCCTTTTCCGGTATCCATCTTTTTCATAACTTCAAGGATAAGATCTTCGTCAGGAATTGCATTTTCGTTATCTGACTCTGAGCCGATGGATTTCACACAGTTCAATACCACATCTTTCATTTTATCCACATAATTTGTATCCGTGTGATAGTAATCAAGAGCAAGGCTGATACCTTCTGCAAGTCCTTTTGGAATATTGTTCTGCACCAGATGTTCAAAAAGTTCTGTTCCTCTCAGACCGCTTGCAAGCGCAATTGAAAAAGCATCGACCCTGTTAAGTGTCAATTCTGCGGTATCCACTATCCAGCGGTCACGGATGTCTGAATCGATAACATTGATATCTTCAGGTCGGATCGAGACGAATACAGAGCCATCTTCAGGTTCATATATCCGGGCTTTTCCGACAACTGAAACATAAGCGGGTACTTCAAGCGTAGACAAAAACATCGCAGCCTCCAGTTGATACTGTCCTGCATAGACGATTAATGCACCACTTGGGTCAACCACACGAGCTCGCCAAAGGTCATGTTCGGTTCCTATATTATCGATCTCTGTAACAACTCCTGTGACAAAGAGCCTGTTAATCTTAGAACCTAACGGGCTGACAATGAAATTAGGTGCATGCCCTCCATCAAAACTAACTTCATCAGGTTTTGGATGTATGTTAAATTTAGAATCATTGAATTCCTTTGCAAAAAGGCGTTGTGCAATCTCTCTATCAACCATTGTCTAAGTCTCCAGTTTGATCATTTCCCATACGTTTTTTGAGTGCATTAACACGTATCCCGATATCATTCTCGGGAACCCATGCAGAACTTGCTACAAGCATGATCCCAAATTCGGTACTCGACGTGTTTCCGCGAACTGCGAGATATTTGCCTGTGAGGACTTTTCTCATATCTTCAAACACAGCTTCCTGTGATATTGCTTTTTGGATAATATCTTCTGCTTCTACCATACTTTTGCCGTATATTATCTCGGAAAGTTCCTGATTCAACATAACTGAAACTGCACCTGTGCCGTCATCCAGTATCGCTTTTATGCGCATATCTTTCACACCTTCCACGGTGGCATGCACCCGACAGGTGCTTTTTTGTATCACGCGGTTACATTCGGGACAACGGGTAATGATACCGGATCCCGGTCGGATCGATATGATATTTCCAAGCGCAACAACATCGAACATCCCATCATTTTCCATTATCTCGCTGATCGGGGTTGGTTTGGGTGCCTTATTGGAGGATTCGAATGTAAATGGCATCTTTTCAGTGGAGGTGTCAACAGCAGTTATGGTCGTATTATTGTTAAAATTGAGGGATGGAACACCTCTAAACATTCGAACGGATGCTTTTTCAATCCGGATGGTGTTTCCAATATCCAGACCATCAAGCGATATCCATGACGTGAAAGGAAGTTTTGCAGTCTCATCTGCAAGTACACCTTCAACAATTGTTACATCCTCATTTTTGACACTTACGTTCCTATGGGAAAATTCAAGAATAATTGCCACAGAACTTATGGTAAGGTCGGTATTTACGACATCACGTAGTTTTTTGATTGGAGTTTTGGTAAGTTCATCCATTGATGGCAGTACATCATCAGGTAGTTTTTCAACATTAGAACGTTCTCCGAAATTCACTTCAGAGCGATTGTGCCAGCTGCGTGAGTATGCATTTTTGATCCGAATTACATCTCCGCTCTTAAGCGAGTAGTCGCTCCATGCGGTAAAAGTGCAGGCTCCATCCTCATCGGCAAGTGTGCCTGAAAAAATGACTGTTTCCTTGCCGCGCAAGTTCACGGTTTTTTCTGTAACATCTATTATGCGCCCTGTAACCTCAAAACCTTTGAGTCCGGCTGTGATATCCTTTATTTTCATTACCGGCATTGAAGCGGATCTGAATTTACGAATAATGGTCCGTTTTGCTTCATCCAGAGGTACGCGAAAATCCAGAAGTTTTTCAAGTTCTTCTCGAATCTGTGATTCGTCGACATTTATACTTATACTTTCAAGCGCCTTTGTTAGCTCTTCGATATGAGGCGCCAGTTTATTTTCCATAATAAGCCTCCGGTCAAGTGAGACAGTTGTTATCTATTCTATAGATGTACCTGGCAATAAATATACCTACCTGCTCCAGATATTGTACTAAAAAGTATGTTATTCGCACATTTACACCTTATAACAAGTTATATATGCATATTTATCCAATTAAAGAATGTATTATCAATTAATTATTAATTTAAGAATATATGGAGGAAATATATGACAATTATACCATATGCGCCCGTTGAACGTTTAATAAGAAGCGCAGGTGCACATAGAGTCAGTGAGACTGCAGGAATTGCTCTTGCAGAGATATTGGAACAATACGGTCTGGAAATCTCAACAGAGGCAATTAAACTGGCACAACACGCTAAAAGAAAAACTGTAAAAGCAGAAGATATAAAATTAGCATTGGAAATGTTGTGATTTTTCACAACATCCAATTTTCATCAAAAAATAAAAACAGTTTATGCAGCTGCGATCTCAATAATTGAAAGGGATTCTACAGGACAGTTGCGAACACATGAACCGCATGTGATGCATATTTCGTCATCAACTGCTGCTCGACCGTTGCGGACTCTGATCGCCAATTTTGCGCTGTCGTGGTCAAATTCATCTTTCTTTTCAAGTTTTGTGTTAATTGGACATACCGAATTGCAAATTCCACACCCTGTACACTTATCGGATTGTACGATTTTCTTGTTTGCTTTAGCCATGATAATTCCTCAAATATCAAATTATAGAATATTAAACGTATATTATTCTTATTTGCATTACATGATATGAACGTTTCGAATTGGGTTTTCGTAGTATATAATTTATTCTTATGATAATAAGTCCATCATACCAATTCCGCCAAGCGTAAATGCGGTTACGATGATTCCTGCAATCATAACCCCTGCCGATATTGCCAAAAGGGCATGCTGAAACTTAATTCCAAATACGAATGCGGCAGCACATCCTGTCCATGCACCTGTGACTGGCAGCGGGATCGCTACAAATATTGTGAGTGCAAGAATGCCGTATCTTTCAAAGTTTTCAGAGTGGTTTCGGTGGGTTCTTGTGAACAGCCATGAAAAGAACATATCCCACACCTTAAAGCGTCGCAAGTATGTGGACACCGGTTCAAGAAACAGGAGCAGTGGGATAACTGGCAATAAGTTTCCAAAGATTGCAAGAATATATGTCTCGACAGGCCCCATTCCATATACTCCGATCGCGATAGGTATCGCACCACGCAGTTCTGAAATAGGTGTTGCACTTAATAATATTGTTGAAAGCCAGTGTGGCACTGATCCAAAGAGTTCGATCAATTGTTCTTCAAAAGGCATCTTCACTCCGATCTTAATGCGAAATGAGCAAGAAGTGCTTCAAGCTGTATCTTCTCGTTCGCTCCTTCGGTAAGCCTGAAATCAATTTCACCAATAACGTCAATAAGTTCGACCATGAGTTTATCGGGAATATCCAGTTCGAACATTGCCCTGTATATCTGACCAATGACATCCTCTCCGGATAGCCCCTGTTCAAGAACAAGTACATCAAGTTTTGTTCGCGCAGCCTTGAAGTTACCGGAAAGTGCTGTCTGTATGAGGTCAGTAATCTTTTCGGGATGTGCGGTTGTGGTGATCCGATATATCACATCTTTGTGTATGATGGAATCAGTAAGTGCTGCAGCCTGTAATGAGTTTATGGCTTTTCGCATGTCACCCTGTGCTACATATGCGATCGCTTCTACACCATCATCTGCAACTTCCACTCCTTCTTTCTTTGCTATATATCGTATCCTTTCAGATACGGCATCATCTGATAATGGGCGGAACCTGTACACTGCGCATCTGGATTGTATGGGTTCAATGATCTTTGAAGAATAGTTGCATGATAATATGAAGCGGCAGTTGTTGGTATATTTTTCCATGGTTCTGCGAAGAGCTGATTGTGCGTCCTGTGTTAGCGCATCGGCTTCGTCGAGGAATATGATCTTAAAATCTGCGCCTCCGATAGGTGTTGTTTTTGCGAAGTTCTTGATCTTGTTCCTTACAACATCTATTCCGCGCTCGTCGGATGCATTGAGTTCTGTGAAGTTCTCGCGCCATCCATCTTTGAAAAGTTCTCTTGCAATCGAAACGGCAGTTGCGGTCTTGCCAACACCGGGCGGACCTGAGAAAAGCAGGTGCGGAAGATTCCTTGATTTTATGTATGACTTGAGACGCTCGATCGCTTCTTTTTGCCCGACAACATCGTCGAGTTCAAAGGGCCTGTATTTCTCGATCCATATTTCTTCTTTTATTGTGAACCCTCCGCTTATTATGGGAATTTCCATTAGTTACTGCGGTATAATTGATTGGATAAGTAATGTGAATGTTACTTTTTAACCTTTCGTAATTTTAATTTTGCTGTGTAGATATTTCACAACCGTTTAGTTTAAGTATTAGTGCCGTCTATTATTTCATGTATAATTAATAATTACACTAGAAATAAAACCAAAACAGTGAGGTAAACAATATGAAAAAAACAATTTACTATGGATTTGCAGTTCTTCTTATGCTAGTAGTGGTTGCTACTGCTGCGGCAGTAGATAATGCATCCAGTGCAGATGTTGCACCTGCCTATGGATGTCAGGGACAGGGAGCAGGATTTGTTGATGATGATGGCGACGGCGCATGCGACAATTTAGTTGACGAAGACGGCGACGGTATCAACGATTACTGTGACAGCTATGGAGCCGGAAACTGCGGAAACGGTCCGCGTGATGGCACAGGTTACTGCAACGGTGGCGCAGGTGCAGGCGGTTGTAATGGCGGCGGTTGCGGACAGTACAACAAGTAATTTAGATCATTTTTGAGGGCGTATTTTATGCCCTTCTTTTTTTCCAGTTAATAATTCGATAGATGTATCTTTCCAAAATTGAGACAAGAAAACGCTTACTTCGTTCGCGTTAACTCGGAGTGCATAATCCTACAGATTATATACAACGAGAAAATCTTCACTGATGCTCAGATTGACTCGAACTATATGTTTATAAAACATATAGTACAAGAAAAGTTACGCAATATTTAATGAAACGATTGTACTATTAACTACTAACTATTAACTACTGCAAGCGGTTAATGAAATACGATTAGTATCATTGATGGTGGGGTTCGCCACCTGCGGAGGCTTGAATCGGTTTCAAAAAAGTGCTAAACAAACACAAAAAGTAAATCTATTTATCCGTTGCCGCAAATCAAAACTAAATAAAAACGCAAGGTGGAAAAATGCAATTAAAAATACAACCTCTTGATATCAAAGTCGGAAAATTCAAAGTAGTCCTGAATGTTATTGATGCAAAAGAACTCGGTGTTATTGAGGGCGACCGTGTATACGTTAAAGATCATGAGAGCTTAACCGCGATTGTGGACACAACTGAAGACATGATCGCACCGGGTATGATCGGTGTGTACCATGAGGTAGCACAGCGGCTTAAAAGAGAATGGACCGAGCCTGTGGAAGTGGTTCCTGCGACACGTCCCAAATCCACTGAAATCATCAAAAAGATGATGAATCAGGTAAAACTGACCAAGGATGAAATTTATCTGGTTGTCAAGGATATCGTGGATGAAAGTCTGAGCGATATCGAATTGTCTGCATTTATTACATCAACTTATATTAACAATCTGAGTGACGATGAGACCGAATGGCTCACAAAAGCAATGATCGACACTGGTGACAGGATCGAGTTTGAGACTCATCCTATTATGGATAAACATTCGATCGGCGGTGTTCCTGGTAATAAGATATCACTTTTAGTTGTTCCAATTGTTGCAGCGAATGGATTACTGATCCCAAAAACAAGTTCCAGGGCAATTACAGGTGCAGGTGGAACAGCAGACTTGATGGAAATACTCGCACCAGTTGAATTCAACGCGGCGCAGATCAAGGAAATGACTGAGAAGGTTGGTGGGGTAATTGTATGGGGTGGTGCGACAAATATTGCGCCTGCGGATGATAAACTGATCAGGATCGAGTATCCGCTTTCTGTTGACCCGCATTGCCAACTTCTGGCATCCATAATGGCAAAGAAAGGTGCTGTTGGTGCTGATAATGTGGTCATTGATATCCCAACAGGTGCAGGAACCAAGATACCGGACGTTCAGGCCGGTCGCAAACTTGCACGTGATCTTATTAATCTCGGTGAGAGACTGGGCATGAACGTTGACTGTGCATTGACATATGGTTCTTCTCCGATCGGAAGGACTGTTGGACCTGCACTTGAAGTCATTGAGGCACTAAAAGTTCTTGAAACCGGAGAAGGTCCGAACAGCCTGATAGAAAAAAGTGCAGTGCTTGCCGGAATGCTTCTTGAGATGGGCGGCGTAGCAGCCAAAGGACAGGGCCATGATCTTGCGATTGAGACCATTAAAAATGGTAAGGCACTGGCAAAATTAAAACAGATCATAGAGATCCAGGGCGGCGATCCGAATATTACTCATAATGACATCAAGGTAGGTAAACATACCGCAGAGCTGCGTGCACAAACAGATGGATATATCATTGAGTTTGACAACAAGCGACTTGTTGAGATCGCAAGGCTTGCAGGTGCGCCAAACGATAAAGGCGCAGGTGTTATGATCCATAAAAAGCGCGGAGAATCTGTTAAGAAAGACCAGCCTGTTCTTACAATTTATGCAGAAAAGGACTGGAAATTAAGCAATGCGCTTTTGAATGCACAGCGTAATATGCCTATAATTGTTGAGGGCATGTTGCTTGAGAAAGTGCTGGATATTAAGGAGATCTGATCGGAAATAAAAATTTCCATCACCATGCTAAACAGGAAAAATGGAGCAACGACATTGATATTTTTTGATCTCATCTATAGGAAATTTCAGCACACAATTTAAAATTATAACAATTAGTAAGGTTTATATGCAATATAATATAATTTAATTATAGTGGGGAAATTGATGCAGTGATATTCCAGTACAAATTGGATTTGGCTGCTCATTTTAAATAAACATTCATGACCCGTCGGGACACCCACGGGCAATAAAATAAGGGTATTTTCATACCAAAATAAACGCTAGATACATGCAGATTTGCTCTTCAATTTAAAATAAAATTGTACATCAGATCTACATAAAATAGCAATGGACATTGAATAAATGGGGAGTTGGACAAGAATATGTGCTTAATTGAAGAATTAGGCTACACTGCAGAAAATCGAGAGCAATATTGTACAAAATGTGTAATATTCAATCAGATAAGGCAGTGTGCTTATCTTAAACAATGTGAAAAGAATATCAACACAGATACTTTTGTCAATGTAAACAAATTTGACTGCGTGAAGTTGGCTTTAAGTAGTATATACCGGTGTGATGAATCGTGTGTCTGCAAAAAAGAATTGGGATCGTTCGAGAAATTATGGTAGATCAAAATAATGCAACAGATGCTATCGATCTAGTTGATACGTCTAAACTTGGAGGAAGAACATCATCATTTAGTGCAGTTACTAATGCAGTATTTAAAATGCACGATATATCATACAGTCTGCCGTATTCCTTTATAAATAAAGATGGTGGAGTTTCTTATGGTGACCATTCTCACATGGCAATGATCAGTATCCTGCGTTCAAATTCCATTGTCAAGAAAAATAAATCGAACATAAAACCTATTGGAACACTGTGTTTCAAAGAGGCAATAAAAGAGATCAAGTATCACTAACAATTATAAGTATAATTATAACTAACAAAGTTGAATACAAATTTTTTCGGTCTCAATACGTAACTCTTTCTGTGATACACCATACATTTGTGCAAGATACATAGCACCATTGCGTCTGTTGCCGGATAATCGACGTTGTATTCTGGTGATATACCATACATTTGTGCAAGATACATAGCACCACCAGCACCCACTTCTTCTTTTATATACCCTGCTTCATATATTTGAAGTCCAGACGTACGTGATGCTCTAAAACCAGGGTTTGCTGTATACACTGGCACTCCGTGTTCATCTACCAGTTCCCCAAAATTTGCACTGGTATCATTGACAACATATTTTGTAGTCGCGATCGATATATTGCCTGTATTTAAAAGTTAATGGCAGTTGTTAATGGTAATTGATCGCCGATCAGTATGTTCTTGCAACATACACTCTGGTTGTTGCATCTGCACCACATACAGGACATTTTCCAGTGACGTTCTCATCCTGCCCGGTCGGGATACCGAGTATTCCTGCACCGATATCTTCTTCAAGTTTAAGACCGCATTCCTTATCGCCACACCAATATACTCTTGCAATGCCCTGTGGGAGTTTATCCTTGATATCATCCAATGTATCACAATCGAATATGCGGCTTTTAACATCATTTTCCGCCTTTGAAAGCAGGTCTGCATGAATGTTGTCGAACCTCTTCAAGATCTCGTTCTTGATATCATCAAGCGGCACCTGTTCCTTTTCACCGGTGTCACGACGTACTACCATAGCAGCATTGTTCTTCAGGTCCCGTGGTCCGAGTTCGATCCTAATTGGAACACCGCGCATTTCCCACTTGTAATATTTAGCACCCGGGCGGTTATCACTATCATCGATCTTGACGCGTATGCCGGCAGATTCAAGTGTTGACCTTGCATTCTCACATGCTTCGAGAACTTCTGTTCCGTCCTTGAATATAATAGGTATGATGACAACCTGAATCGGTGCTATCTGTGGTGGAAGCACCAGTCCCTTATCGTCGCCGTGTATGGAGATCATTGATGCGATGGAACGCTCAGATATGCCGTAGCATGTCTGGTGGGCTAAAACCTGTTCTCCCTCAGGGTCTTCGTATGTAATATCGAACGTCTTTGCAAAGGTGTCGCCTAAATGATGTGCAGTACCGACCTGAAGCGTCTTTCCATCAGGCATCAGTGCATCGACTGCAATGGTATAATCCGCGCCAGGGAATTTGTCCCAGTCAGGTCGTTTTGATGGAAGCACCGGAACCCCAAGCTGGCGATAGAATTCAATATAGATGCGTATTGCCTCATCGACCTGTGCGGCAGCCTCGTCCCATGTTGCATGGACTGTGTGCGCTTCTTTGAATGATGTGATTTCACGAAGTCTGATGAGCGGGCGTGTGTGTTTTGTTTCATACCGGAACGTGTTCACGATCTGGTAAAGTTTGAGTGGAAGGTCTGCATGTGAGCGCACCCATAGTTTGTACATTGGATAAATAGCAGTTTCGCTTGTTGGACGAAGTGCAAGTTTGACATCAAGCGGCTTGGTCCCACCGTGTGTTACCCAGTAGACCTCTTCCTCAAAGCCTTTGATGTGCTCTGCTTCTTTCATGAACTCATGTTCAGGGATAAGAAGCGGAAAGAGTGTTTCTTGATGGTCTTTATCAAGCAGTTCCCTGATGATGGCATAAACGTTTTTCCTGATAGAAAAACCAAAGGGATGCCAGACGTATAATCCCTTGACAGGATAACGTACATCCATTATCTCGGCTGCACGTAGCAACTCATTATACCATTCACTGAAATTCTCTTTTGCAGGAAGTGCTGCTTCCTTTTCTTGTTCTGCCATGCTTTCACTCGATTATTTGAATGTTTTTTAGATAAATTGATGCATTGCTTATAGACATTTCCATTACACAAAAAATGTAGATCCGATAATTTTTAAAAAAGTAACAAATAAGAATAGAGAAATCTCATTCCCCAAGCGGCTGTGCATTATCAGATGTATCAACAGTAATTTCAGATGAATCCACATCAAATATTATCATGCCTGTCTTGAGGTCACTTGCTTCATCTGGTGTTAAAGTTTTAGAAATTGCTTTGTCAGATATTATGGCACTGTTGCCAAGCGGGTCTTCAATAATGATTGTGAGTTTTTGCTTACCCAACCTTGCATCATTCATTTTTTTCAGGATATTCTGGCTGATTGCGTATTTCTCTTCATCATCCTTGACCCATTTGGATGCTGTTATGACAACATTTTGTATCCTATCCAATACACCTTCGATATTGGTCACATAGGAATCCGAGATCATACCAGGTTCCACCTCGATGCCAAGTTCAGGGATTCTGATAGTTCCGGAAGTTGAGCGAACAATTCTTGCATCGAGATCATCAATTGTCTCAACCGTCATTTCATAACGCACGGGTTCTTTCTGCGTTAAGATCATTGTGTCTGCAAACCTGAAACTACAATCACAAAGCGCAGTGATATACATTACTTCGCCAAAAAAAGGAATGTTGTCACTAATCCAGTGAATAATTAAGTCCTCGTGGCACAGAGGACATGATGTGAATGTATCGAAGTTTTGTTGTGGATTTTGCTCTGTGGTCAATATCTGGCACCGATAATTTTTGATCTGTCGATCCTGATGCCGGTTGGGGTAACCAGTACCTGATCATCCTTGATCCCTGCAATATCGCCGCGGACATCTATAACAACGTCTTTGAGGTCCTTTAACGCACGGTCAAGCAGAAGTTTGTCGGCCTTGATGTTCGAGATATCGATCATTAAAATATTACCGTCATAAATCTCTTTTTTCAAACCAGGCAGTTCGTTAAGATTTGTAAGTTCCGCAACTCTGATGTATGTTTCTGCTGGTTCATCATCCATAACTTCTTCGTATTTGCCAAGATCAAGATCCGTATATTCATCAATGCTATTTGTAGGTCTTGTGCCACTGCCAAATATTTTATTCATAATTTTTGCCATAATCCACACCTTTGTTCTATAAAACTTTAGTGATATATTGTAATGTATTAATATTAATATTAATTAAGTTTGTCATTATGCTTCAAACATAGTTCTTAGGTCAAATTACTGTTATTGATTCTCAGCATTTTTATATCAGATTTATTTGACTTTAGTGACGTCTTAACTTATTATAATGTTACTGATTTAGACATTCATCATATTTTAAATGATATACTCTCATGTGGTACTCAAACATCGATATTCCACAACTTATCCCCTACATAGTGCAACGACTTTATCGCTTTTCCCGATTCACCGACCATTGCATCCCCAGAGATCAATGCACGTCCTATAGCAAGTGGTTTAGAGTGTGTTTCTTCCTTTATAATGACCAGATCGCCTTCTTTGATGTCAGAATCGGCACTTACGATGCCGGGACACATGATATCAGCACCATTGACCACAAACCGCACAGCACCTGCATCTACAACCACTATGTGTTTTG
Organism: Methanosarcinaceae archaeon; assembly: GCA_019429165.1. Taxonomy (GTDB): domain Archaea; phylum Halobacteriota; class Methanosarcinia; order Methanosarcinales; family Methanosarcinaceae; genus Methanovorans. The sequence continues at coordinate 11,764 of JAHYJJ010000021.1, forward strand.
CAAGTCCAAGTTCAATCGCACCGCGGACTGTAGGGAAATATTCTCCATCTGTAGAGAACAAAAGGAGTTTTCCATCTATCAGGATAACATTGAAAGTATCGATGAGAGCAGTTTCAAATTTACTGTTCTTGAGTTCTTTAATAGTGTCTCCGAACGTGGTTATAAGTTCATCCATCAATTTATTTTTTGCACTTTTCCTAAGTTGGACTCTGGATCTTATCTTCAATCTATCACCTGTTCTCTATGCAATAGAACCCTATATAGTGATGTCATAAAGTATCCCGACAGTTTTAAAGATTGCGTGTTTATGGTCGAATTCCGGTTAAAACCCAAAGCATTTAAATTAATTACTGTATTTAGGAAAGATAAAAACCATCTTATTCATGGAGACCACTTATTATGATAAAGGAAATCACCAATCAATATGACGCAAACGACATAGAAAAAAGGATACATGCGTTCTGGCAAGAGATTGATGCGTACTCAAAGGTACGCGAATTCAGGAAAGGGGGCAAAAAATTATTTTTCGTAGACGGACCCCCATATACCACAGGAAATATCCATCTCGGTACTGCATGGAATAAGATCATCAAGGATTCCATCTTGCGATATCGTTCCATGAACAACCACGCTATCATCGACCGTGCAGGTTGGGATATGCACGGATTGCCTATAGAGGTCAAGGTAGAAGGTGTTCTTGGTTTCAAGTCAAAAAAAGACATCGAGACCTATGGTGTTGGAAATTTCATAGAGAAATGTAAGGAATTCGCACTTACCCAAAAAGACGACATGACAGATCAGTTCAACACGCTCGGTGTATGGCTTGACTGGAAAGACCCTTACATGACGCTGAAGGATGAATATATTGAAGCCGCATGGTGGACTCTCAAACAGGCACAGGAAAAGAATTTACTTGAGCAGGGTAAACGTGTGGTCAACTGGTGCCCACGATGCGAAACTGCAATCGCTGACTCTGAAGTTGAATATGATAACCAGACCGATCCATCGATCTATGTCAAATTTAAGTTAAAAAGCGAAGATAACACATTTATTGTAATATGGACAACAACGCCCTGGACCATTCCTTCAAATATGGCAGTGGCCGTCCATCCATCATTTGAATATTCGAAGATTAGTGCGACCGCACCTGGCGGGCATGAGGAGAACCTGATAGTAGCATCAGAACTTGTTGAGGATGTTCTCAGGATAGGCAAATACACGGCTTATGATGTACTTGAAACAATGCTCGGGGAAGAACTGACAAAATTGTCTTACGAACATCCACTTGCAGACATTGTTCCGAAACAGGCAAAGTTCGAGCACAATGTCTATCTTGCAGATTACGTAACTGCAGAGAACACCGGTTGTGTACACATAGCCCCCGGTCATGGTATGGACGATTTTGATGTTGGCGTCAAGAATGGTATTCCCATCTTCTGTCCGGTCGGCTCAAACGGCAGTTACACGGAAGAAGCAGGCAAGTATGCCGGAATGAATATCATAGATGCAAACAGGATCGTTATTGAAGACCTTAAGGAGAGGGGTCTGCTTCTTTCTGAAAAGAAGATCACTCATCGTTACGGACACTGCTGGCGCTGTAATACCCCGATCATCTATCTTGCTACTGAACAATGGTTCTTGAAGATATCGGCACTCAAAGAGAGCATGCTCTCAGAGATCAAAAAGGTTGACTGGTATCCTGACTGGGCAGGTTCTGCGCGTTTCAAGGATTGGGTTGAAGGTGCGCGTGATTGGTGTATCTCACGCCAGCGATACTGGGGTATTCCAATACCTGTGTGGAAATGCAGTACTTGCGGAACTATTGATGTAATAGGCACCAAAGCGGAACTGATCGAGCGCTCAGATGCTGATGAGAATATTGAACTCCATCGCCCTTATGTGGATAAGATCACTATCAAATGCGACTGTGGTGGAACAATGTCACGTGTGGAAGATGTGTTTGACGTGTGGTTCGACTCTGCAGTAGCATCATGGGCTACATTGAAATATCCGCATGTAAAGGAATCATTCGAGAAAAACTGGCCTGCGGATTTTATTACAGAAGGTCATGATCAGACGCGAGGATGGTTCTATTCACAATTGGGTGCGAGCATGGTTGCATTCGGAAAAGCTCCGTACAAGAGCGTTCTCATGCATGGGTTCACGCTTGATAAAGACGGCAAGAAGATGTCAAAGAGCATCGGTAATGTTGTCGCACCACATGAGGTTATTGGGAAATATGGTGCTGATACACTGCGGGCATACATATTGTCAGCCAGTGCACCGTGGGATGACCTGAAGTTCCTCTGGGAAGAGGTTGCAACGGTTCACAGGACAATGAACATCTTTTGGAACGTGTACAGATTCCCTCTCCCTTACATGGCACTTGATAATTTTGACCCTAAAAAAGTATCACTTGAATCGGTGTCGGAACACCTGCGCAAAGAAGACAGGTGGATATTGTCCCGTATGCAGTCTGTTATTAGTGATGTTGACTCTGCGATGGAAGAGTATGCACTTCACAAAGCAATGCGTTCTATCACCGAGTTCATACTTGAAGATCTGTCAAGATGGTACATACAGTTGATCCGTCCAAGGACATGGATAGAGGCAGAAGATCCCGATAAACTTGCAGTCTATCGGGTCTTGTATGACGTGTTCGTCACGACCACGAAACTGATCGCACCGTTCATGCCTCATCTTGCAGAGGAGATGTACACTAATCTTGTGAAGAATGTCGAGGGTGATGCACTGGATTCAGTTCACATGTGCGACTGGCCTGTTGTTGACGATTCACTGGTTGATGAGGAACTTGAAGCCCACATGGAAACAGTACGTTCCATTGTGGAATCGGCATCAAATGCACGCCAGAAGGTCGGACGTAAATTGAGATGGCCAATATCACGCATTATCGTAACCCCAAAGGATGAACAGATAGGCGCAGCGATCGATGATCTGCGTGGTGTCCTGATGGGTCAGACCAATGCGAAGGATGTTGTTGTGCTCGGTGTCGGTGAGTATTGGAATGAACTCGGTGTTGAGGCGATACCAAACCCAAGCGGGATAGGTCCTGTGTTCAAAGGAGATGCAGGAAAGGTCACTGCAGCCATACAACAAGCCGATGCTGTTGCTCTTAAGAATGCTGTGACAGATGGCGGTGGGTATGGGGTTACACTTGCAGATGGAACCACTGCGGCAGTCACTGAAAAGATGGTGAACTTCGTGGAGATCATCCCTGAATCTGCGGCAGGTGCGGAGTTTGCAGGCGGTATGGTGTATGTAGATGCGAAACTTTCGCGCGAGATCGAATCCGAAGGATACTCAAGAGAGGTCATCCGCAGGGTTCAGGATATGCGAAAGGAACTCGACCTTGTTGTTGACGAAAACATCAAAGCGTTCATCAGGATCGATGATGAGCGGGTACTTGATCTTGTAATGGATATGGAAGCATTCATTGCGAAAGAAGTTCGTGCAGACCTGATGGTTATCGGGCTTGATGTTGAAGCCACCGGAACTTTGGTCAAGGACTGGGATGTTGAAGGCGTGTCCATGCATGTGGGAATTTCGCCGTTGTAGTCTAAATCTGAGTCTAAAAATTAAATCTAAATTCAGGAGTAACAAATGGATTTTGATTCATGGGAGCCAACATACATCAAGATCCTTGCGGATCTTGGGTTTAGCAGGAAAGGGGATGAGCGTGCAGCGCTCATTCTTTCCAGGATGCTGGAGCAAGGACAAGGTGAGGATAACTCAGCCGGTATTCTTGCTCTTGCCAATCTTATTTATGGTAAGGATATTTTGGTTTGCGGAAATGCGCCGATTCTTGCTGATGAACTTGACATGATCGACACTAGTGATTATGTTATTATCGCCGCAGACGGTGCCACAGCAATATTGTTTGACAGGGGAATTGTTTCTGATATTATTGTTACCGACCTTGACGGTGATGTTGAAAAAGAGATTGCTGCAAATAAAAAGGGCGCGATCGTTGTTGTTCATGCACATGGTGACAATATCGATAAGGTTAAAAAATACGTGCCGCGCTTAAGAGGTGTGATCGGTTCGACACAGTCAACTCCGCTTGATAATGTTTACAATTTTGGCGGATTCACGGATGGGGACCGTTGTGTTTATCTCGCAAAGGAATTCGGTGCTGCAAGTATCACGCTTGTTGGGTTTGATTTTGATGATGTGAATGTATCGGACATGAAAAAGAAGAAACTGAAATGGGCAAAGTTGTTGATCGATGCGATATGATCGGGCTCGTAATCGATTCTCAACAGTTCGAGACTTTGCACAGAAATGTTATATAGATTTTATGGCTATGATAATTTGCGGGGTTCAACTGAACCTACTACAAACGGCTGAGCCCCATGGCTTGCCTTGAAGGCAAAGGTAGCTTAGTTTTGAAATTAGTTAAGGCTTGTCTGATCTTGCCTCAGGGTTGTGGAAGGGGAGTGATGTTTTTGTATTTCAGAAGTCTAAGCCGTATTTTATTGGTCTAAAAATCGTAAATTGTCTACGAGTCACTCTTTAAAATAACTCTGAATCGGAGTTAATAAACTTATATCAATTAGAAGGCATAAATTTAATCAGGTCTGATTGAATGTCTGGATTTATAAAATATTTCTTGTATCTGCCTTCAGTTTCAAATTGTATCATCCCATAATTGATAAATTTTTTGATATGCCAATGTATGGTACTTTTATCCATGCATAAATTTTCTGCAAGTTCTTGATTCGTTATCCCGGATTTTTTCAGAATATCCCATAAGATCAGCCTGCTCGTATCATTTCGAAGATGTGATATGATGTTTTTTTTATTATTTTTTCTGGCTCCCATATTTTTAAAAACTCTTTTGAATTTACTAGTTTTCATTAAAGTGATTTTATTATCATCTTCAAGTTTTTTAATATGGTATTTCACACTTCCTCTGTTGATATTAAGTTCTTTTGAAATTTCAGCAATGGTACATCCCGGGCTGTTCAAAACATATTTTGAAATGTTTTTTCGGTTCGAATTTTCAAATATGTTTTTAACCCTGCCAAAAACTATGGGAATCATTTTGAAAAAACTAAAAAAAGCAACAAGGTATCCCAATATGTAAGCGATTTTGATCCGCAAAGGAAATTCCTGGAACGACAAGGTTGCATCTGCACCGCTTGTATTGATATGCGTGCTGTCTGGGAGATCATTGTCATGAGGTGTTACAATGTATCTCCCCTCTTCTGCATGAACTACTGTGCTAATGCTCAAAAGTAAAAAAAGTAAAAATATCCTCCGCATAGATAATAATTGGAAGATTATATATAATAATTTTCTGTTCCTGTTACGCTATAGCCATATACCTCGTAATACCATGTGCCTTTAGCGATACCATTTGGGTTTGTTATGTCGAGATTTATTCTACCATCTGTGGCTCCGTCTGAATTGTCAAAGTAGGGACCCAACACATAACCATCAGCAGTGTGTATCTTAAGTCTTAGCGAGTCTGTTGAATCTCCCCAGTTAAGGTCTACATTCAGTACTGATTTGCACCATTGAGCAGAATTGTCTCCATTCGCGGAAATCCGTTTGGGAGCAACTCAAAACATTA
>JAHYJJ010000022.1:0-17140 GCA_019429165.1 Methanosarcinaceae archaeon
TTGTATATAATCTATAGGATTATGTAGTCCAAGTTAATGCGAACGAAGTGAGCATTTTCTTGTTGTATATAATCTATAGGATTATGTAGTCCAAGTTAATGCGAACGAAGTGAGCATTTTCTTGTTGTATATAATCTATAGGATTATGTAGTCCAAGTTAATGCGAACAAAGTGAGCATTTTCTTGTAGTATATGTTTTATAAACATGTAGTTCGAGTCAATTCGACCGAAGGGAGAATTTTCTCGTTAACGTTATTCCATTTCCATTATGCTCGTTTATGTGAACGAGTCGGTGACAACAAAACATAATATGTTCATGTTTGGCCATTGGTACCGGAATACGCCGCCTGCAGCGTGTTGTTATTTTGTTTCCCGTATTTGCAAACAACCCATTTCAATCAGTACAAATACAAGGCTTCTTTTCACAGGTAGGGCACATATCAGGATACTTAACAAGAAGTGCAGTTTCAAGATCGATACCATAAAGATTGGCAATCGACCCAACCCATGCAAAACAGTCTGCAATCTCTTCTTTTATACCATCGATATCATCCCTGCGCACGGCTTCTGCAAGTTCCCCAACTTCCTCTACAAGCCACAGCATGGTAGCAGTAGCACCGCGTCTTCGATCATTATGTACATAAAGGTCAAACATCAATTTCTGGAATTCTGCTATTTCCATTTAATCACCAATCATAAATTAACAAAAATAAACATCAGAGCCGCACAGGAATACCCTTTTCCCGCAGATACTCCTTCGTGTCGCCAACCGTATACTCTCCAAAGTGGAAAATGCTCGCAGCAAGTGCAGCATCGGCTTTTCCATTAACAAAACCCTCATACATATGCTGTGGATTTCCGACCCCACCTGATGCTATGATCGGTATTTCCAGAGCCTCCGACAGCGCAAGCGTAATTGGAATATCGAAACCATCGTATGTCCCATCCCTGTCCATACTGGTTAACATAATCTCACCGCAACCAAGTTCCTCAACCTTCTTTGCCCACTGAACAGCATCAATTCCTGTTGGTTCGCGTCCACCATATATTACTACTTCATACCATGCAGGAGTGCCGTCCTCAAGAGTGAGTATTGTCTTATCCTGATTGTCATCGATATTTGTATTTCGCCTGCAGTCTATTGCAGTAACGATACATTGCGAACCGAAAATGTCTGATGCTTCCTTGATAAGTTGCGGGTTCTTCACAGCAGCGGTATTAATTGTAACCTTATCTGCACCTGCCCGCAGTATCTGGCGTACATCTTCAACCGAATTTATGCCGCCTCCAACCGTTAATGGAATAAATACCTCGCTTGCAGTGCGCTCAATGACATCTACCATCGTACTGCGCCCCTCATGAGATGCTGTAATGTCTAAAAACACCAGTTCATCCGCGCCCTGTAAGTTATAGCGCTTTGCAAGTTCCACAGGGTCACCTGCTTTTATCAGGTCTACGAATTCAACGCCTTTGACAACCGTTCCACCGGATTCATCAAGCGTTACATCAAGGCATGGGATTATTCTTTTTGTGAGCATGTTGTCACTTCGTTAATTGAGATTGGTTATAATATTTTGTTAATAATGACCCGGGGTTCTCTACATAAATCCATCTATCGACTTTGCACCATGAAGTTTATCTTTGTTGACCACGGCGCGTGCCAGTACGCTATCTGTCACCATAATTGGTGCATCGTCACGCAATGCAAGTGCAATACAATCACTTGGGCGTGCATCAAAATCCATGAGTTTTCCATCCTTTTCGAGTGTGATGCTCGCATAGTAGATCTTATCGATCTTGTCATCGATAAGCACACTTTTAACTCTCGTATCAAGGCGTGACAATATAGATATGATAAGGTCATGTGCAAGCGGGCGGGGCATTGTCTCCTTTTTAATCGCCGCGCCAATCGATATCGCTTCAGGCTGTCCTACATATATCGGCATCAAAAGCCCGTCCTCACCCTCAAGCAAAACCGCAGGTGCAGGCCCTCCATACGCATCTATCATGTATACTCCTTTAACAATGACCTCTGTTACATCTGTGTTGGCATACATAAAGGATAATGAATAGCGTCTGATATTAATATGTTATTAAATAAGACTAAAGGAAACATTCAATCATCACTAAATCCGTACCTGCCAATAAGCGGCACGAACACGACCCCGCCTTTTATTTCCTCATGGACTGTTCCACCCATATCTTTTTTCACAAGATATAACTGCTGGAAAGTGACTCCCACAGGTATAGCCATCAATCCACCGGGTTTAAGTTGCTCGATAAGTGGTTGTGGTATATCAGGTGCGGCGCAGGTGACACAAATACGATCATATGGTGAATGCAGAAGATCACCGCCAGAACCGTCTTCAAGCATCACAGTAACATTTGTATATCCCACATCTGCAAGATTCTTTTTCGCAAATTCGGCAAGCGGTGCAATTCGCTCAACAGAATACACATGCCCTGTGCTCCCCACAAGTTCTGCCATTACAGCAGCATTATATCCCGAACCTGTACCAACCTCAAGTACATTCTGCCCCTCTCGCAAGTCCAGCAAGTCACACATAATAGCGACCATATGCGGTGCAGAGATGGTCTGACCATATCCGATCGAAAGTGGAGTATCGATATAAGCATCCCCACGAACATTCGGGGGAAGAAAAAGATGCCGCGGAACTCGCAACATCGCATCAAGTACTTTTTCCCCAACACCTTGAAACCGCAGATTATTTACGAGTTTCGCGCTTTTCTCCCTAAACTCCATGCAGATTTACCCTCTCCCCATGCCCTTACTCTAATGGGTGATGCATACACACGCTTTATGTATTTTGCCTCTACAGTCTCACCTTTACTTGAACTGAATTCACCATCTCGTATCTTGATGTGGGTTATTATAAACTTTTGACCCTGCACTTCATCCTCCTCACCAACAACAAAATCGTATCCTCCAGGAACTCGTTTGTTGAATGATTCAGTTTTACTGCCATTTTTGATCGCTACTTTTACAATAACCTCATCAATGCTCCTGCCCCATATAGTATTGATAACCCCGGCTTTTGCACTGATAACACGTTTCCCATCTGACTCGATAGATGTTACAATTAGGGGATAAACATTATCATCTGACTCATCATCAACGATAAGTTCATCTTCTTCATAAACAACATGATCCGGATCAAGTTGAATACTTCGCTTAAACGATTCATCCGCCTTACTGACAACCACCCTGATATTGATCGGTTTTTTATTCTCGATCTTTGTGGGGTGTACATGCTCGCATTCATTACATTTCACTACAGGATTCTGGCCCGACTTCAATATTTCATGCATCACCGGTATTTTCGGCGAGCATGAAGGACATACTACTTCAATTTCTGATATCATGTTATCTCTAGTTTCATGATTGATTCTAACATCTAAATAGTTAACCGCAAAAAAATATAATCAAATACGTAACTAAAGAACTTGAACACTTTGAGATTGAAGACGGCATGTATGGCAAAAGAAAATTCCGGCTCATAATGTGATACTCTTGATACTGCTTTCATGATATTATGTGAATGTTTATAAGTTATGCCAATCAACAAACTATAGACATTTGCAGGAGTTGGCGAGATGGAACAGGATATCAACATACCATTACTTCGGAATTTTAAATTCATTCACTCAATTATCCTTTTTGGCTCAAGAGCCAGAGGGAGGGAGGGAGAAAGCAGTGATATTGATCTGTGCATTATACCAAAACCGGGCATTTCAGTTAATTTAAGAGATAGGATAGCACTTGAAAATTTAGTTCCGCAAGATGTTGATATTTCATTGTTTGACGATCTGCCGGTAAATATTCGCAATAGCGTACTTCATGAGGGGAAAGTACTGCATACTGATGACTTGTACTATGTTTTAACTCTTGCAAAAGAAAACGATCTTGAATATGCGGGTTATAAACATAGAAGAGGAATTTATCATGATATTGTTATGGAACGTGTAAGAGAACATCTTGGTGGTTAATTTGGACATTGAACGAATACTTGATAAAATAGATGAGATGGATGCATATATATCGGAATTAAGTGAATATGTTCCTGATGACGAAGAATCTTATCACGATAACAAAATGCAAAAACGCGCATGTGAGCGGGCATTTCAGTTATCGTGCGAGACCCTATTGGATATCTGTAATTTAATAATTGCAGGCAAGAGTTTTGGTTTGCCAAAGAATAGTAAAGATTCAATGGAAAAACTGGCCGAACATGGCATTATATCAAAAAATCTTGCCATTAGGCTTAGCGAGATGGTTGGTTTTAGAAATCTTCTTGTGCATAAATATGGCACCATAGATGACTCAATGGCATTCAATTACTTGAGCTGTGAATTGAAAGATTTCTATGAATTTTTAGAGGCGGTTGAAGCATTCACCAAAAAATAATGTGCAAGTTTCAATCCAACGCAGAACTTGCATGTGCAGCAATGAACTCACGCATCAGTTTTGTACCAAGCATCGCCGTCTGCCCGCCATCATATTCCGGTGCGATCTCAACAATATCAAAACCAACTGACATGGGTGCAAGCGTTCGTATCACTTCACGCACATCACGTGCATTAAGCCCGAAAGGTTCAGGCGTCCCCAGTGCCGGAGCAAATGAAGGGTCAAGTGCATCCATATCCAGTGAAAGATATATCTTACTACAATCTAGATATTCAATGACCTCAGTAAGCACGTCTTTTATCCCTTTTATTTCGACATCTTCCGATGTATAATACCTGATGTTATTCTCTTTAGCAAGATCCCACTCTTCCTTTGGTCCGCTTCGGATCCCGATCGAAACATAATTGTCGGTGACTTCATCAATGATATGTCGTGAAACACATGCATGGTTATTCTTCAAACCACCATACTCATCACGAAGGTCAAAATGTGCATCCAATACCACAACACCAAAATCGTCACCCGCGTATTTAGCACATGCCTTGACACATGGCAGGCTAAGAGAATGCTCACCGCCGAGCATAATCGGAATCTTGCCGTCCTTTACTATTGGTTCAACAGCATGAAACAGGTCACGTAGTGTATCATCTACTGATGCATACGGCTCAAGGTCTCCTGCATCGTGAATAGGCAATTCTGCAAGATCAATGTCAAAAAAAGCGTTATAACTCTCAAAGTTTGCAGATACTTTACGCATAGCATCCGGTGCAAAGCGGCTACCTGCCCTAAATGATGATGTCCCATCGAAAGGTACGCCAAATATCACATATTCGGCAGTTCCGTATTTGGACAGGGCATCCATCATTTTAGGCTGATTGAACATAATAGTAAAAGTAATTGAGGAAAAAAGAACTACCTGAGATCGATCCTTATTTTACCCATTGATGTAATGTATGTAATATCTGCACCTTCGATAACTCTACCACTATACTCATCGGGAATAGGGAGTTCAAACGTGGAAAAATCTTCCATATCCATTAACTGTGCAATACCAGCGCCCACTGAAAGAACCTGTGCATTCTTTCGCTCTACCAGGGGAACATAGGTCTTTGCAGACACTGAACTTATGGTCGAACGTTTCTGACCATCAAAAATACCGATAACATCTATCCTTGCCTTTGCAGAACCATGTTTACCAGGTTTTGATTTTGTAATGCTTTTGATCACACATGGTTCGTCATCTACGACAACGTATTTTCCTTCCTTAAGTGTTTTTACCTCTACTTGCTGTTTCATATTATGTTCCTCCGGTTAATTGTGAATGTCTTTTTCAGACGTTTGTAAGTTGAATAATATGGTTTATAATTAATTATTCAATATATCAATTTATCGTGAAAAAATACTAAGTATATATCTGGCAGTAAAATGCTTGAAACTATTTAAAATCGATTACTTATATTCTTTTTAATTCATTGTTTTTATACTTTTTTTGACCCATAATGCTTATTGACTTTAAATAATAGTGTTATTAATCAATTGTGTGAATCTATACAGTGATCTTGGGATTGGAGGAAAATGTATGAAATTTATGAAACGATCAGTTGTACTTGTAGTCAGTACAATACTACTTTTGCTTGCAATTAACTCGCTTGCCTTTGCACAGATGGGTGGAGGAGGAATGATGGATGAAGACGATCCAACACCAATGTTGTATGATGAACGTGGAATAATGCGCGCAAACGACTTTGGAAATATGGACAATAGATTTATGGGATTCACAGAAAACACATTAACACAAACTTGTAACACATTTGGTGTATCCACAGATGATGCAATTTCCGACCTGGGTCTTCCGGCAGACATTGACAGGGGAATGATGATCAAAGACATTGAATTGCAATACGGTGTGAAAAGTAACGATATTGCAAACTATATGGTCATGCATATGAGGGGGACGACCTCTTCATTCAATGCAAGAAATATGGTTGAAATGAGACAACAAGCCATGCAGGGAGTAAGGTCACAAAGAATGGTGCATGGTCTTCAGTTCATGAATGAAGGAGGGACATCATACGGATATTATGTGACATATACTTTTGATGAATCCGGCGAGATCAGAAACTTCGCGATATCGGGAGACGCTATTTTTGATTCGGTCAAGGTATCTGACTTTAATTACAGTTACGAAAGTTTACAGGGCGCAGTAGCCCGTTATGTTGGAACATCAAGCCTGTTCCTTTTGCACGATAATCCGACTGCTACATTGCAGGTCAAGGCAATGGCTGATAAAACTGTCACGTTTGACCTGGCAGAAGGTGTCGAGGCTGAAATGATAGAGGACAGTGCCAATAACACGACCTCCATAAAGATAACAAAGAACAATTTTGAAGGTTACCTGATAATATGCAGGGATTTCCTGGCAGATAATACAGATATGTCAGGTCTTGACGCTGACATCACAGATGGCACCATCACGGTCAAATTGGTTGAGAACAGCCAGATAATGTTCAGGGCAACCCCTATGGAGCCACAATATTTCCAGACACAATACCAGTATTCCAGGGATATGTCGTACATGCACCAGAGGATCAACCAGGAAGTAGCACTTGGAAGAGTGGGTGCAGAACTTACGATCCGCGATCATGGGAACACATCATGTCTCCTGAATCATACTCCTGTAAATTTACAGATAAGGGAAGCAATTCAAAACCGTGTGGTTCTGCGAGTCGAATCAGAGATGAAAGAAGGGCAGATAGTAACAATAAATCTTGACGGTGAAACCATTGACCTGAACAATCCCGACCGCATAAGACTGCGATATGATGGAGTTGCACTTGAACGTGCAAGGAATATCGATGAACTTTTCGCAGGAGGTAACAGACCGCTTTGTTATCTACTACAGGACAACGACACCGTTTCAATGGCAGTTTATATTCCTGAATTCTCTGAACACGAGATAATAATAGATGTGGAAGAAGTAGAAACTGTTGATGAACAACCTGAAGAAGAGGAATCAATTGAAGATGAAGCCGCACCAACCCCTGGATTTGGGGTAGCACTTGCTTTAGCGACACTTGCGGGCGCATATATCAGACGCAGGTCTTGATCGGATATGCAGGATTTCCATCAGGAGATCCCAAGTTCCTTTAATTTTTCACTTGAGGGAATACCATCTTCATTCCATCCCCTGTAGTAATAATATTCAGTAAGCGTTCTTTCGAACTCGTCCTTTTTAATCCCAAATTCACCACTTTCGAACATACGCCCAGGCAGTGAGTCATCCGCACGTGTGAAACCTGCACCTATATTGAACAATCGCTCAAGGTTCCATATTCTCTCTCCCGCACGCAGCAGGTCCTGTGGGGAATAATGAACACCAGTCACAGCACTGAGCAGTGCTGCAAGTTCTTCTTCACCCATTGCAAAGGATTCGAATTTGCAGACTGCAAGAGAATCAATAGCAGCAGCGAGATTTTGAAATATCTGCACTAGTCCTGCCTTGCCACTAAAGGTCAGGCGGTCGATCAGTTTCGGTTTCCCGATAACCTCTGGCGCTACCATGTAAGCGCGAAGATGGCACCCCCCTCTGTTCGAGGTCGCATATCCAAGCGCCTGCCCCAAAACCCCGCGTGGATCGTAGCCGGGAAATTCAAGTCCTTTGGAACTCATGCTCAACTCTTCAGCACCTTTTGAACGCAAATATGCGAGCGAACCTGCTCCAAGTTCACTTTCTCCTTCCCCTATCTGTATGACAAATTCATCGAGTTTTGCAGGATCAATGTCAGTTGATGTCAATTCCGAATATGCCGCAATTGTAGAACCACATGAGATGGTATCCATTCCGTAATCGTTGCACAGCCTGTTTGCCCTGATAATGGAATCCATATCCTCGTTCCCGATGTCAGGTCCAAATGCCCATACAGTCTCGTATTCGGGGATCTCCATCTCATCTTCTTTGATGCTACGCTTACAGCCTACCGGACAGTTGTAGCATGAGTGTCGTGTAATGTCGTAATTATCGTTAATATACTCCCCGGATACGGAGTCAGCACCTTTAAACTCCCTGCTTCGGAAGTTGTCGGTTGGCAGGATCTTAATGTAATTCATAAGATTTACCAGAACAGAAGTGCCATAATTCTTCAGTCCTTTGGATGTCACAGGACTTGCACGAAGAAGCCGCATTGCACTCTCCTTCGCCTTCGTAAAAGCCACCTCGTCAGCGATCTCTGGTTTGTTATCCCCTCTCACCACGATCGCCTTGAGATTTTTTGAACCCGCCACTGCCCCCAGACCACCACGCCCGCATGCATGCACGTAATCGTTCATTATATTTGCGATCATGACCTGCCGCTCGCCTGCTTTTCCTATACAGGAAACACGCCCTTTGGACTGGAGCATTTTTGTTGTTTCCCGTGTGTTCATTCCCCAAAGATGTGCAGCAGACAGGATATCGACATCTTCATTATCGATCCGCAAATAAACAGGCTCATCTGCTTTACCTGTGATTATTAATGCATCGATCCCTGCAAATTTCATCTCCTTTCCGAAAAAACCACCTGCACTTGAGTCGAATATCGTACCTGTCAATGGCGACCTGGTTGTAATGGAATGCCTGCCTGACATGGGCGCAGGTGTCCCGGTCAATGGGCCTGTTGTGAGTATCAGTGGATTTTCAGGACCCAACGGGTCAATGGTCGGTGTGACCATGTCAGATAATATTTTAACTCCCATCCCGCGCCCGCCAAGATACTCTTTTGCGGTCTTCACATCTGTTTTAGATTCAAATATTGACCTGTTACTCAGATCAACCGTAATCATTCTTCCTGTCCATCCAAACATGTTATCCTTATCCTTTCCTGGCAACGATTATCTTTGTATTATAAGTAAACCAAAGATCACCTGCATCATTAAGTCGTATGTTCAGATCCGCAAGATCATTATTCATGGCATCGATCATCATTTTCCTGACATGCTTTGCTGACTCGACACCTGGATCTGACATTGCGATCCATTCATCGAATGCAAAATCGGCAGGCCAGTCATCAAAGTGGAATATATTAAAACCATGATCATTTAGCATCATTCTGATTTCGGAAGGTCGATAATGTTTTACATGGGATGGATCGCGAATTGCTTCCATTTCGTTTTGATATTCGCTTTTTGCAGTGTCTTCAGATGATATAATGTCCGAAATAACCAGTTTTCCACCATGTTTCAGGACTCTTGTCATCTCTGATATTGCTTTTTCAGGGTTTAAGAAATGATGAAATGCGAATCTACATGATACAATGTCAAAACAGTTATCTTCAAATGGAAGTGATTCCACGTCTGCGGATTCAAATAACACATTTTTGATGTAATTATCTGCCTTATACTGCTTTGCGATTGCAAGCATCTCTTCTGTGAAGTCAATTCCGATAACCTCGAAGACATGTTTTGAAAATTCGAATGCCAAAAATCCTGTCCCTGTGGCGACATCCAGCAGGCGGTCAGTGCCGGATGGGACGGTAATTTCTACAATCCGTTTGAGATTTTTCTCATTTGAAAGTGCACTGCTTTTTGCATATGCTTGGGAGCGTTTTGCAAATTGTTCCTGTGCTTTTGTGTGGGACATATAAACAAACAATTGTTACATAGACTTAAGGTTTTTGTGGATGGTGATCTACGCTCACTTCCCACCATACCGCCGTACATGTTCCCACGCCTCATTGTGTACACGATATTTATCGCGATCTGTGTAGATGGAAGTGTCTTCCCTGCCGTAATGTTTCCTATCCTCACCAACTGGACACACCTTGATACATACCCCGCATGGCGATATAAAACGGTTTCGCAATTTCTCACTATACTTTGAACAAAGGTCCTTGCGTATGATGCCTTCAGGATAATCCTTTTCATCGATCGCACCAACCGGACAACAACGGACGCAAACCATGCACCTTGTGCAAAGATCATCTTCCATAACAGGGTCCGCGGGCAATTTAGCAGACGTGAGGATAGAAGTGAACCTCACCCTTGGACCATATTCTTTTGTAAGGAGCGTGTTGTTCATCCCAAAACTTCCAAGACCTGCAAGGAAAGCCGCGTGCCTGTGTGAAAAAAATGCAGTCGGTTCATTGATCAACACACTGATATCTCCATATCCATCCCTTGGAACAAAAACCGAAGAATATCCTTTCCTGTTCAGGAAATTAGATATCCTGTACCCATACTGGTCAAGCATGGTATTAATGGTTCGATAAAGTTCATGATAGTAGATGGAAGGAGTGGTCTCAATAACCGGCAAAGTTACAGGCAAACCAATGACAATAACAGAAAGCGCTTCAGGAAAAATATTCTGCGGGTGGAATTGTTCAGGTATCCACGGTTCAAACAATGGCTTAGCCCATCGCTCCACAGGTGCGATCCCCACCATTGAAACATCCAATTGGGAACACATCCCAAGGATCTCATCTTTAAGTGAATTGTTCATCTAAATAAACAATTGTTGCATATACTTAAGGTTTTTGTGGCAGCACCACATAGCCAAAGCTATACGGTCAATAATAGAAATCCAAAAAAAAGAAAATCGGTGCCTGCAACTGATGCAGGCAATATTTGATGTGTTTATCCAAAGAGTGCACCGAGACCGGCCATTCCGCTCGCTTCTGCTGCTTCTTCTTCCTCTTCTTCTTCAACAACTGCAGCCGCTGCTACAGGTGCTGCTGCAGATGCTGCTGCAGGTGCTGCTGCAAATGCTGCTTTTGCCATTGCTTCTTCGATGTCTACGCCATCGAGTGCTGCAACGAGTGCTTTTGCACGGTTTTCGTTAACTTCGGTACCTGCTGCTGTAAGAACAGCAGTAACTGTTTCGTCTGTAATATCTTTTCCAGCGTTGTGTAATAAGAGTGCTGCATATATGTATTCCATCGCAAATCACCTTGTTTAATTAATTTATTAAATATTATTATCCAAAAAGTGCTCCAAGACCGGCCATTCCGCTCTCTTCCGCTTCTTCTTCTTTCTCTTCTTCTACAGGTTCTTCTGCTGCTGCGGTTTCAATAACCTCTACTGTAGTTACTGCTGCGCCAAGAACTGCTTTGAGTCCATCGTCAACTGCATCTTCATTGTTGCTAGAAGCAACCGATGCAACAGATAGCATCTGTGAATTTGCTTTACCAATCAGAGTTCCCATAAGTTCTGGTTCGAACACTGTCGCATTGATACCAACATTGCGTGATTCTGAAACAGCCTTTGATATCAAAGTACCGATAGTTGCGCTTGTTGGGTATGCTGCATTAACTGACAGGTTGAACGCATACTGTATTGCTACTGTGAAATCAGAGAAATATTTAGCCTCATCAATTACCAGTACATCAGGTGTGTAAATCGAACCGGCTTCATAAACCGCATTAAGATTCAAACCTACTTCCATAGGAAAGATCTCAAGTCTGGCCAACATGACTGCAAGTTTCTGGGAGACACGCTCGCCTTCCTTTGCAACAGTCTTTGTTTCCTTGATGACAACAGAACCTTTATCGATTGCTGCAGGAATACCTGCACCTTGCATATCACTCAATATAGGACCTGGTGGGAAACTTGTCGGACCTTTTTCCACAATAATGTCTCTTGGTGCGATTGCACCTGCTTTTATTGGGGCTGGGCTCTTGCTCTGTTCAAGCAATTTGTAAAGTTTGAATGGATTTTGATCTGTGAATATCAGTGCAGTCTGCACATCAATGTGATCAACCATTTTTTGGACATCTTCACCTGATTCATCCAGTGCTCGCTTAACGAGAGTATTTCTGGACACCTTTAAAACAGCTATGTCTTTAAGATCCCTTCTCATACTCTGAAGTTGTTTTGCAGAAATGCCCTCGATGCCGATTAATCCAAACAATGGGTATGATTTAATGAGGGATTTAATCTCCTCAACTTCATCCTTTTTCCACTGAGGGATGTGTTCTGTATGATGTACTTCTTCCATCATATCACCCTCACGGATTTGCCCATTGTAGTCGTTAAATAAACCGACTTCAAATTGTGTCTGCCCTTATCAAGAGTACGTTCCAATCTGCTTATCACAGAATCAATGTTCTCTACAAGATCATCTTCACTCATTTCACGGCTGCCAACTGCAACGTGGAATGTCAATTTATCCTTTGACCGTAAGCGGATCGAGTTCTTGGTAATGTTAATCATTTCCACCACATCCTTGTCCGGCGTGAGCGGAATTGGCATCTTGCCTCTTGGTCCTAAAATTGCACCCAGTGATTTACCAATAAGCGCCATATATTGGACTTCCGCGATAAAAGAATCACATTCATTTGCAAGAGTTCGTGCTTTTGACTTGTCTGAACCCAGCTCTTCTATATCCTCATCAGTGAGAACATAATCAGCGCCGGCATTCTTTGCCTTAAGCCCTACATCACCCTTTGCAAAAACCGCGATCTTTCTGGATTTACCTAGACCTTTAGGAAGTATAACTACTTCATCCACCCTGAACTTAGGCTGACTCATATCCAGATTCTTCAAATTGATCGCAATATCCACACTTTCTCTGAATTTGCGTTCTGGAGAGTCGCCAAGTAATTGTTTTACGGCTTTTCCTATATTTTCTTCTGTCATTCTACTCCTCCCGTAGTGTACAAACGTATGTTTGCATGCAGAAATTGAATCCTACACCCAGAGAGCACATTTAATTGTGCTTGATCCGGTACAGCCGCTTCGGCTTACTACGGATGTCATAAAAACCGTTTGGTCCTCATGGGCTCTTCAATAGGAGAGCACTTGTTTTTAAACCTATCGGTTAACTGTATACTGCAGTAATACACTATAAATTGTAATATTTCAACTGAAAGACATCACCATTTTTCTGCTGCCAGCACTTCATCAAACTTACCTTCATCGATGGATCTCTGACATTCTCTTGGATCGACCCCTTCAACAGTGACGCCCATTGGAACACATGTGCCAATGACTTCTTTCACTGCAGCCTTAAGATCGTATGAAAGGATATCGTCCTTTTTCATGCGTGCAATCTTTGCAGCCTGTGTAACAGTCAGATCTCCGACAACAACCGTACCAGATTCACCAGAGCCTTTCTCAATTCCAATCTCTTTCTTGATAAGTGCAGACGTTGGTGGTGTTCCAACCTCGACTTCTATACTCTTATCGTTACCAACAATGATCTTAACAGGAACCTGCATTCCAACAAAATCTTTTGTTTTTTCATTGATCTTATCTATAACATCTTTAATGTTCACACCAAGCGGACCGAGTGCCGGACCAAGAGGTGGCCCTGGGCTTGCTTTTCCGCCTTGTACTAATGCTTCAACAACACTTGCCATTTTAGTATCACCGTTTGTATATTTAATAAATTAATAATCTGCATCTGAAAAAGTTATTCTATCAATTTTCAAGCACTTTTTTCCTCTTTCTTGAGGACTCTCACTGTATCCCCACGAATAGTTATAGGTATTGGTATAACAGCATCGAACAATTCAACCGTGATCTCCTCGTGACTCTCATCAACCCGCTTGACACGTGCCTTCTCGCCTTTGAACGGACCTGAGATCACCTCGATGATCGCACCTTCAGTGATTCCTGTTACTGTGGGTTTTGGAGTTAGGAAATGTGAAACTTCCTCAAGACTTGACTGACCCTTGACAACAGT
Organism: Methanosarcinaceae archaeon; assembly: GCA_019429165.1. Classification (GTDB taxonomy): domain Archaea; phylum Halobacteriota; class Methanosarcinia; order Methanosarcinales; family Methanosarcinaceae; genus Methanovorans. The sequence goes on from JAHYJJ010000022.1 coordinate 14,082, forward strand.
TCTCGCATGCGCAACATTCTGGATCGTAAGGTCAACAATGCCGGAATCCGATGCTTCCACAAGTATGTAACCTTTAAGTTCATCCGGAACAAGGATTGCCCTGATGTCGAAATGTTCCTTCCTTGCAATCTGTGCCATCATATTAGCGACAGATCGCTCCTGATTTGCAGTAGTCTTAACAACAAAAATTGCAGATTCATTACTCGTGGATTCGTCACTCATGATAATTACATCCACTTAGGAACTTCTGTTAGTAACAAATAAATTATGAAACCAACAAAACCAATTAACAAAATACCTACACCTGCAACCTTTGCGATCATCAGGAATTCTTGCTTTGATGGCTTTTTGGTTAACTTGAGTACCCTCAAATAAGATTTTAGTATCTTACCGACTTTTATATTTTTTAAATTAAATTTGTCATCTGCCAAAACTATTCACAACCGGTTGCATGATAAATTGATTATTCTTTAATGATGTGTAATGTCAAACTAACGTGATTGGTGTTTCAATCACATAAGAATGTAGGGCAAACTAAATAGTTTACACCATAAAATACCTTTCGATTGAATACCTGGAAAAAACTGAACAACAGTATACCCCAAATTATTAACAATCCTATCAGCAATGTAAAAATGAAAAGGCAAAGCCCCTTCATTTTACGAAATCTATACCATACCTGCGGGTTACGTTTTTCGCACCGCCGTGCCCGTAGATCTGTGGTGACTTCACACCCGTTACAACGATCATCGTGCGCACCGTATGTTCCAAATCCGGATCTATCTGTGCTCCCCAGATCAGTCTTGCATTAGGATCAATGCGGCTGTAAACTTCCTGTACAACGCTCTCAGCTTCTGAAATAGTCATATCAGGTCCGCCAACCACGTTCACAAGAGCTGATGTTGCGCCTGAGATATCCACATCAAGAAGTGGACTTCTGAGTGCTTTTTGGACTGATTCGACAGCCTTATTCTCACCATCTGCCTCACCAAGTCCGATCATAGCGACACCGCCATTCTGCATAACTGTCCTGACATCAGCAAAATCAAGGTTTACCAAACCTGGTTTTGTAATGAGTTCGGTGATACCTTTAACTGCTCTCATCAACACTTCGTCGGATACCTTAAATGCTGCCTGGAGTGGCAATCTTGGAACGACCTCAAGAAGCTTGTCGTTTGGAACAACAATAACTGTATCAGCTACATCTCGTAGTCTCTCAAGACCCGCTTCGGCATTGGTACGCCTTACCTGCCCCTCAACTCCAAAAGGTAATGTGACGACTGCAATTGTAAGTGCGCCTGCATCCCGTGCAGCCTCTGCAACAATTGGTGCTGAGCCGGTTCCGGTTCCGCCGCCAAGTCCTGCAGTAATGAACACCATATCTGAACCTGCAACAACTGAATTAATTTCATCCAGACTCTCAAGTGCTGCATCTTCCCCTATCTGTGGAAGACTTCCTGCACCGAGACCTCTCGTCTTTTTTCTGCCGATCAGTATCTTATGATCAACCTCAGCATGCCTGAGATGCTGAGCATCAGTATTCAGGGCAATGACCTCTGCGCCCTTAATACCCTCATCCCTCATGCGCTGGGCGCTGTTAGAACCGCCGCCGCCACATCCTATAACTTTTATATTTGTTTGCAAATCATCAAGCAGTGCGTCGAGCTCTGCATTAATATCTGTATGCACAGGAACACTCGAACGTATATGCCCCTCTTGTGCAGACCGTGCCAATGCCTCTTCTACGATGGATTTCATACTGTGTTTCCTCCAAGAGTGATAATAATCAATTGTATTATAAATTAATTGTATTTGTTAATGCTATCTTTTTAGTGTTTGATTGATATACCATTTCAGGTTTGATAATATTCCCGTTAACTGTGACGGACTTTCCACTTGCAAGTTCACCAAACATGGGACCTGAAGGGACGCCCAATTCGCAAGCAAGCGCAGGGTTGAATTTATTATCAATGATATATAAAATATTCTCATCGGGAATATATTCGATTTCATATTGTTCTTTTAGTATTTTAATGCATTCATTTGTAAGTTCATGCGTCACAGCCCTTGCACACTCGTCATCGATGCTGAAAATCACATGTGAGACCGTTCCATTTGAACGCTCAAGATATGCAATATTATGATTGTCCAAAAACGCCCTGATACGTTCCTTATCCACTGTTTCAGCTTCCTGTAACAATTCCCGATCGATCTTGGCAGCCTTGACTTTAGGACACTTGCATCCCCTGCACGTTAAATTCAACATTTTGATCTCATTTTTCATACTATCCGTAAGTTTTGCACGCCCACCCGGACAGAATTCATTCGCCTTCAAACGCACCTGTTTACAGAACTCCCACGGAATACCGTTCATTTCCCTGATATCCCCCTCCCGCAAAACCTCATATCCAAGTTCTTCAACGATCTTGCCAATCCGATCACGTTCATTCGCAGGCATAGATTTGCGGTCAAAATAAACAAAATCCGCATCTGACTTTTCAAATGCCACCCTGATCATTTCTTTATCGATATGTGGCAACTGGTAACTCGGAAAATTATGCCCAAATGTAATTTCGGTCTCGAACAATAATTTCGACTGGCGCGGTGCATAATGTCCCCCCCCAAAACCCAGAGCAACCGAAACTTCCTCTAAATCAAGAGACATTATGGCATTTGCAACGATCTCCCCGGGAACATTGTCTTCCCATTGTGGTTCGTCACTTCCGATCTCAACATACACTGACGGAATACCAAGATTTGTAGGGCCATGATGAGTCGATTCCATAGACACATCATAATCTGTGTTCTTTGCCAGTATCTGCATGGTTTTTAAAAGTGAGCGCAGTGCATGAGGCGCCGCTTTTGCGAATTCCTGAGGCCTACCACCATATTCGGCATCCTTCACATTTCCCGTAAAATGCGCGGTCAAAAGTTTGCGCCCGTCCTGGCTCTTGTGTTTTGATGCAAATATTATCAGTTTCGCTGGCAGACCACAGTTGACCAGTTTCTCATCGATCCCATCCTGGAATATATGATACTTATCCACCTCAACGATCCTG
>JAHYJJ010000199.1:0-2255 GCA_019429165.1 Methanosarcinaceae archaeon
AAGGATGTTCCTGTAAAGACCGCAATCCAAAAAGCACTGTCTCCTTCAGGATTGTTATTCTCAACAAATGTCTATGATGAAGCGAGCAGGGCAATGGTCATAATAAGAGGTGACAAGAGTTATTTGAGCATTGATGATATATCAAACGAAGTTGAAAAATTATCATCTGCTGTTGGCCATGTATTCAAAGGTATCATCGTAAGAAATGGCGAATACCCTCAGGTTCTTGCGGTACTCACATTGGAGTCGGCATGCGAACTTGAAAAATTGTATGCTATTGCAGTTGATGCAATCAATCAGGAACGGGAAAAGAAAGAAAGGGTTGATAGTAAAAAAGAAATAAATAAAGCATTTTCACAACTTGATGGTCTTGAACCTAGTTATTGAAATTCATATTTCTATGATCGTTATTTCGATATGAATATCGAGATCAAACATTCATTTTTTCGCAAATTTAGCCTTAATCACCCTAAATTTACCCAAAATATTTGAACCCATGAAATGTAATTGTAGATGAGGATATGATAAATGGGTGAAAAACCTGCGCTAAAGCGTGAACTTGGATTGTTTGAACTGGTACTGAGTGGCATTGGAACGATCTTAGGTGCGGGAATATATGTCTTGCTTGGCAAAGCCGCAGGGCTTGCAGGCGATGCTGTATGGCTATCCTTCCTGTTCGCATCAGTGGTTGCAGCACTTACAGGCATCAGTTATATGGAACTTTCATCAATGTTCCCAAAAGCCAGTGCAGAGTATATATATGTAAAAAAGGCTTTTGGAAGCGGTTCTGCATTTATCACAGGACTGTTGGTAATACTCGGATTGATAATAGCGAATTCAACAGTTTCTCTTGGTTTTGCAGGATATTTTAGTGTGTTGTTCAACACACCAATAATAGATACTGCTATTGTATTGATTCTGATATTCTCAATTGTACTATTTATTGGCATAAAACAGTCAGTGCAGATCGTTATACTTATGACAATAATCGAAGTGGCCGGATTGCTACTTGTTGTTTTTGTTGGATTGCCTCATATTGGTTCTGTTAATTATTTTGATATCCAGAACATGTCCGGTATTTTTGAAGCATCGACCCTCATATTTTTTGCATTCCTTGGATTTGAGGATATTGTAAAACTTGCTCAGGAAACAAGATCACCGGAGAAGAACATACCAAAAGCCCTGATCCTTTCCATAATGATCACAGTTGTGTTGTATATCCTTGTTGCAATATCAGCCGTAAGTATACTTGGCTACGAGGCATTATCTACCTCATCTGCTCCATTGGCAGATGTCGCATCCGTAGCTCTTGGAAACGATGCGTTTTTTGTAATGTCTATAGTAGCACTTTTTTCCACTGCAAACACCAGCCTGCTGATGATGCTTGGTGGTTCGAGGATCCTTTATGGTATGGCTGAATCAGGTTCATTGCCACAGGTGTTCTCACAAATACACCCAAAAAGACGAACACCGTGGGTTGCGATCTTGACAATAGCAGCAATTTCAATATTGTTCCTGTTTATTGAAGATATTTCTATGGTTGCAAACATATCCAATTTCATGATCTTTGTCATTTTTTTCATGGTCAATGTATCTTTGATCCGGCTGCGATATCGCGAACCTGATGTCAAACGACCATTCAAGTCCCCAATTAATATTGGCAGGTTTGCAGTATTGCCGGCACTTGGTGCTATCTCGACGGTATTTCTTTTTTCGCATTTGAGTTTCGAGGTAATGGTCTATGGTTTCATACTACTAATCGCTGTAGTTATCATCTCACTGATCGCAAACCACAATACATGAAGTACATTTAAGTATTGGAAATGATTACAATAGTTGAGGCCAGAAAAATGGAATATACAAAAGGAACTATTGGTAGGGTATTTACAGCAAGGGTCGATCATGGGGATGACCTGCTTGCTGAACTCGAAAAACTCGCAGAAATTGAAGATATAAGATCAGCGATGTTTGTCTTACTGGGTGCGATCGGGGAAGCAAAACTTGTGACCGGACCAAAAGAAAAGTCCCTTCCACCCGAAACCATGTGGACCGAATACAATGATGTCCATGAAGTTGTGGGTGTGGGAAATATCTTTTTTGAGAACGATAAACCAAAGATACATCTTCACACTGCTGCAGGGCGTGGTGAAAGTGTAAAGGTCGGATGCATGCGTGGCGAAAGTGAGGCCTTTATGGTACTTGAAGTATTCATTTTAGAGATCAGTGGTATATCTGCAAGCCGTGTTTTTGACAGT
>JAHYJJ010000200.1:0-2249 GCA_019429165.1 Methanosarcinaceae archaeon
TTCTTTATTCTGTATTCATACAATGTATCCGAAAAGTTCATTCAGATCACTTTCAGAAAATAAATAATAGTCTTTTCTCCTCAACAGATCAATGATATCTCCAAGTTCATTTCGATTATTGATTACCCCTTTAACAATATTTGCTTCCAATAGGTTCTTCAGGCTATATACTTCAGATATGCCCTCCTTCAATGCTGTATTTCCAAGTTTTGCATCATCCGTTAGCAAAATTGCATTCCGCGATCTTGCCAGAACTATACATTAACAATCCACAAGGCTCAGGTTGTGCATGTCTTTAATATTATATGCCTGTTCCAGTTCATCTGATTTCGGTAATAAAATGCAGATTTTATTTTTTACATCCGTAAAACTCAGCATTTTCTCTATCTTATCAACAAACTTAAAGCCCACTATCTTGTTTGTGTTCAATTCCTGTAATATGGAAGGGGTAATATAACAAAAATGTTTTCAAAACAAAATATGTAGTAGATCCAATCTATCGATCTTGGCCAGTGAACTCAATATAAAGGTCTCGAGTATTATCATCAGATCAGTTCAGCCAAATCTTTACCATTGCCCTTAGAAAAACCTCTCTTTATTCGAATTCCAGCCTTTACAAGAAAATCTTTTATCTCTTCTGTACTAACCCCTGCTAATTCAGATGCTCTCGAAATTGATATGTCTTCAGTCTTGTACATTTCCACAACCGCAGCGATTCGCATATCCGCCCGAAACTCAAAAAATGTTCTTAAAGCGTCCTCTACGAGTTCATTTTTCGATGAGTATAATCCGCTTCTGACCAAAGCATCTGCACCATTGAATGTTATAGCAACAGTCATAATCATATTCTCCTATCAATCTATTGAACTATTTAGTGTCGCACTTATATACCTTTTTCTTAATTATTTACATTTTCTGCTGTTTTCGGTTATAATTACAACTCATATTTCATCAGCCAACTTAAGATCCTAAAACTCTATTGATGACGAATCCCCGATATTCAATGAATTATGTTTACCCACAAGGTTCGTATCATCCCCCACGATAGATGACTGCAGATTCACTTTAGATATATGTGTCCTTGAGCCAATAACACTGTCCGAGATGATCGAATTCGCAACAACCGTATCGCTTGCAATCGATGCATAAGGTCCGACAACTGAATTCACGATACTGACATTCTCTCCTATCGCCACAGGATGTATTATCACAGAATCTACAACTTCATACACTCCATCAAGCTCTTCTTTCTCATCCAGCAACACACGGTTGGTCGCAAGAAGCGATTCCGCATGTCCGCAGTCGTACCAACTGGATACAGTGAACGTTTTGATTCGACTTCCACGCCTGATCATCTCCTGAAGGGCATCAGTCAATTGATACTCTCCACGAGAATTAACATTATTCTCAAGCATCCATTCTAACACTTCAAAGAGCGCCAGTGTATCCTGAACAAAATAAACACCCGCGATACCCAGATTTGAAGCCGGATGCTCAGGTTTTTCCTCAAGACTTTTGATACACAATGTATCAGGTTCAAGTTCAACAATACCATACTTCTGCGGCTCGTCCACTTCCCTTACCCCAATAGAACCTGCACAGTGTCCATTTTTAGCATGTAAATTGTAAAAATCCAGATACCCGGATTTGAATATCATGTCTCCAAGTGCGATCATGATATCAGAATCACCAACGATGTCACGAGTTATATATATCGAATGGCCAAGACCGAGCCTCTCCTGCTGGTCAACATATCGTATATTGAACACATCTCTGTAATGTTCATCCACATACGAAATTATCTGCTCTTTATGATATCCAACGACCAGTATTATCTCTTCAGGTTCAAGATCAACCATGCGGTCAAGGATATGCCCAATGATGGGCTTGCCTGCGATATACACCATCGGTTTTGGTTTAGTATGCGTGTGCGGAAACAGGCGTGTTCCGGTTCCGGCTGCTGGGATGATGACCTTCATTTTTTACCTCTGGTTTAAATTAACATGTCTAAATGTATATATAACCGGTGGAAAATGGTCTGCCCAATACATCCATAGTGCGCGAGAGCGCGGCGCAACCCAACAAAAGCAATACAAATCACAAACAAAAATCAGTAGCCTGATACACTTTAATATAAATCTAGCTTAATACTTTCATATATCTCTGGAAATTTGTTCTCCATATATCGATCAGGTGTTTCTGCTTTAATTCCGCACTCCATTGACATTTTTTGAAAAGCAACATCTCTG